>NZ_JBIUHC010000140.1:0-26280 GCF_044627735.1 Cupriavidus sp. CuC1
GTGAAAAATAGGCGGCACATCAACCATACAGTGGGAAGTCTTGCCGCTTGTGCGGTTAGTACTTCAGCAGCCTGCTATGCCGTGGCCGCCACCACCACGCGCAATCTGCGCGAGGGCGAAGACCCCGCGCCGGGCAGCCGCGTGTTCTGGTGCGTGCTGCTAACGCTGGTACCGTTGGCCATGCTGTTTACCAAGGCATCGCTCGAGACCATGAAGACCGCCGTGGTGCTGACCGCGATCCCCTTCCTGGTGATCCTCGCCATCAAGCTATTCGGCCTGTTCCGCTGGCTGCTGCAAGACTACGGCAACGTGCCCGCGCATGACATCGAAGCCGGGTTCGTCCCCATCCGGAATGCCGGCGCCCGGGCGTGCGACGGCCGGCCTCCCGAAGCCTTGCCGCGCGACCAGTCCGCTACCGCGACGCTTTGAAACGCCGGCCCGGCAACGGGCTTTCTTTTTGCACAATTTGTTAAACACTGATTAACGGTTAACCATCATAGATCATGAAGAATATTGCTCCGCTCGCACCTGAGTTCTGCGCCGACCCCGAAAACGCATGGACCCTGCCCAAGTCGTACTACACCAACGAGGCGGTCTTCGACTTCGAGAAGGAAAAGGTCTTTGCCAACAGCTGGATCTGTGTCGCCCACCGCAGTGAACTGGCCCAGCCCAACGACTACATCACGCGCCAGGTCATCGGCGAGAACATCGTCGTGCTGCGCGACCGCGACAACGTGCTGCGCGCTTTCTACAACGTGTGCCCGCATCGCGGCCACGAGCTGCTCTCGGGCAGCGGCCGCGCCAAGAACGTGATCACCTGCCCGTATCACGCCTGGACCTTCAAGCTCAACGGCGACCTGGCCCACGCACGCAATTGCGAGAACGTCGCCAACTTCGACAAGGACAAGTCCAGCCTGGTGCCAGTCAAGGTCGAGGAGTACGCCGGTTTCGTCTTTATCAACCTCAACCCGGACGCCGGCACGGTGGAGGAGCAACTGCCGGGCTTGCAGGCTCGCATGCGTGAAGCCTGCCCCGTGATCGACGACCTGCACCTGGGCGCGCGCTTCGTGACCGAGACGCCGGCCAACTGGAAGAGCATCGTCGACAACTACATGGAGTGCTATCACTGCGGCCCCGCGCACCCCAGTTTCGCGGACTCGGTGCAGGTCGACAAGTACTGGCACACGCTGCACGAGAACTGGTCGCTGCAGTTCGGGCATGCCAAATCGTCCGAGAAATCGTTCAAGCTCGACGAGTCGGTCAAGGACCCGAGCTTCGCCGGCTTCTGGGCGTGGCCTTGCACGATGTTCAATGTGCCGCCCGGCGCCAACTTCATGACGGTGATCTACGAGTTCCCGGCCAGCGCCGAAGTCACCCTGCAGCACTACGAGATCTATTTCCTCAACAAGGAACTGACCGAAGAGCAACAGAAGCTGGTCGAGTGGTATCGCGATGTGTTCCGGCCCGAAGACCTGCGCCTGGTTGAGAGCGTGCAGCGCGGCCTGAAATCGCGCGGCTATCGCTGCCAGGGTCGCATCATGGTCGACCAGCAGCGCAGCGGTATCAGCGAACACGGCATCGTGCATTTCCATCAAAAGATGGCCAAGCAATACCAGCCCGCCTAAGCCAAAGGAGCCAGCATGAAACTCAACGACGACACGCTGTTCCGGCAACAGGCCTTCATCAATGGCCGCTGGTGCGATGCCGCGTCCGGCGACACGGTGGCGGTACTCGATCCGGCCCAGGGCGAACAGGTCGGCACCGTGCCGCAAATGGGCGAGGCGGAAACCGTCGCCGCCATCGAGGCAGCCAACGCCGCGTTGCCCGCCTGGAAGCAACGCACCGCCAAGGAGCGCGCCGGCTTGCTGCGCAAGTGGTTCGAGCTGATCCTGCAGCACGAGCACGACATTGCCGCACTGATGACGCGCGAGCAAGGCAAGCCCCTGCAGGAAGCACTGGGCGAGGTCCGCTATGCCGCCTCGTTCATCGAGTGGTTTGCCGAAGAAGCCAAGCGCCTCTATGGCGACGTCATCCCCTCGCCTGCGGCCGACAAGCGGCTGGTGGTGGTGCAGGAGCCGATCGGTGTCTGCGCGGCCATCACGCCGTGGAATTTCCCGGCCGCGATGATTACCCGCAAGGCCGCGCCGGCCCTCGCCGCCGGCTGCACCATGGTGGTCAAACCCGCGAACGAGACGCCGTTCACCGCGCTAGCGCTGGCCGAGCTGGCCTTGCGGGCCGGCATTCCCCCGGGCGTGATCAACGTTGTCACCGGTGACGCGGTCGCCATCGGTCGGCAACTGACCAGCCATCCGCTGGTGCGCAAGCTGTCGTTTACCGGCTCGACGCCCGTGGGCCGCCTCCTGATGGCGCAATGCGCCGGCACCATCAAGAAGGTCTCGCTGGAGCTTGGCGGCAACGCGCCCTTCATCGTCTTTGACGACGCCGATGTCGAAGCCGCTGTCGAAGGCGCCTTGCAGGCGAAGTACCGCAATGCCGGGCAGACCTGCGTGTGCGTGAACCGGCTGTACGTGCACGACGCGGTGTACGACCGCTTCGTCGAGCTGTTCGCTGGCAAGGTGGCCGCGCTGCGCGTCGGCAATGGCTTCACCGCGGGCAGCGAGATCGGTCCGTTGATCACCCACAAGGCCGTGGCCAAGGTCAGCGAACTGGTCGACGATGCCATCAGCAAAGGCGCGCAGCTGCGTATCGGCGGCCGGCCCCATGCCGCCGGCAAGCAGTTCTTCGAACCCACGGTGCTGACCGAAGTGATGCCCGGCATGCGCGTGCTCGACGAAGAGATCTTCGGGCCGGTTTCGCCGATCGTGCGCTTCTCCTCCGAACAGGATGTGGTGCACATGGCGAATGACACCATCTATGGCCTGGCCGCCTATTTCTACAGCCGCGATATCGGCCGCGTCTGGCGTGTCGCCGAACAGCTCGAGTACGGCATGGTCGGCATCAACACCGGGATGATCTCCAACGAAGTCTCGCCGTTCGGCGGCGTGAAGCAGTCGGGCCTGGGCCGCGAAGGCTCGCGCTACGGCATCGACGACTACCTGGAAAAGAAATACCTGTGCATGGCGCTGTAAGCCCCGTACGGGAAAGATACCGAGCATAAGGAAAGAAGGAAGCAGCATGGGCAACCCCTACCAGTCGATGCGCGTCACCGTCACCCGCATCGAAGACGTCACGCCCCAGATCAAGCGCTTCACGATGGCGCTTCCGGAAGGCGGCCCCATGCCGGGCTTCACCGGCGGCGGCCATGTCATCGTGCAGATGGAAGACGGCGGCCAGCGCTACAGCAACGCGTATTCGCTGATGAACTCACCCGAGGACCGCAGTTGCTACCAGATCGGAGTGCGGCGCGAGGAACGGTCCAAAGGCGGCTCCGCCTTCATGCACGACAAGGTGCGCGCTGGCGACACGCTGACCATCACCACGCCGAACAATATGTCCGCCTTGCGCGAGGCAGCGCGGCACCACGTCCTGATTGCCGGCGGCATCGGCATTACGCCTTTCATGTCGCAACTGCACGACCTGCGCCGGCGTGGCGCGCGCTACGAGCTGCACTACGCCTTTCGCAGCCCGGAGCATGGGGCCTTTCGCGACGAGCTTGCCAGCGCGCCGGATAGCGACCGGTTCCGCTTCTATGTCGACAGCCTGGGCCAGAAGCTTGACCTGGCCGCGCTGCTGGGCAACCTGCAGGACGACGCGCATGTCTATGTGTGCGGCCCGCAGCCGCTGATAGGCGCCGTGCAGGACGCAGCGGCGGCACATGGAGTTTCAAAGGACCGTGTGCACTGGGAGCAGTTCGCCGCGGCGCCGCAAAACGGCGACGCCTTCTCGGTGGTGCTGGCGAAATCCGGCAAGACCGTGGAGGTAGCCAGTGGCGAAACCATCCTCAAGGCCATCGAACGCGAAACCGCGGCAAGTGTCGAGTGCCTGTGCCGGGAAGGGGTGTGCGGAACCTGCGAGACCCGCATTCTGGAAGGCGAGGCAAAGCACTGCGACCAGTACCTGAGCGACGACGAGAAGGCCGCCCAGAAGACCATGATGATCTGCGTGTCCCGGGCCAAGGGGCCGCGGATCGTCCTCGACCTGTAGTTACCACAACCAGTACCCGCCAAGCCGGGGATGACACCCGGCTACCAGGCAAATCGACAGAATCGACGGACCGGAGGAGACATCGATGCACAAGACAGCCTTGCGCTGGCTGCTTGCGGGAGCCCTGTTGCCCGCCGCCGGCAGTATCCACGCGCAATCCAGCGTCAACCTGTACGGCGTGATCAGCACCGCCGTGCGCTACACGAGCAATATCGACGGCTTGCACCGCGACCAGGCAGAACTGGTATCGAGCGGCATCGGCGGCAGCCGCTGGGGCCTGAAGGGCGAGGAAGACCTGGGCGGGGGCAACAAGGCGGTGTTCCTGCTGGAAAACGGCTTTGGCACCGACAACGGGATGACCGCTTACAACGCGCTGTTCGGCCGGCAGGCCTACGTCGGCCTCGCCACCGCATGGGGCAGCCTGACCTTCGGCCGCCAGTACAACGCCTTGAACAACGTGGGCTGGAGCTTCAACCCGCTGGACCAGAGCTGGGGCAATTTCTGGTCCGACCCCTTGTACCTGGGCGGCGATATCTTCTTCCAGGACTACCGCATCAACAACAGCGCGGTCTACAAGGGCACCCTGGGGCCGGTGACGGTGCAACTGGACTACGGTTTTGGCGAGCAGGCCGGCAGCACGAGCAAAGGCCAGACCCTCGGAGGCGGCATCATGTACCAGGGGGGGCCGCTCGCGCTCGGCGTGTCCTACGACCAGCGGCGCACGGCCAACGGCGCCAACACCATCCGCAACTGGTCGGCGGGTGGCTCGTACGCCGTTGGCAAGTCCACCCTCTACCTGGGGCATATGGGTCGCCGCGAGGATGCTGGCGCCGCGCGCTTCGGCATCTACTTTGCCGGACTCGGATACCAGGCCACGCAGGCCTTGCACCTGTCGGCTGCGTACTATCGCTACCAGCAAAGCGGCGGCGTCACCACGCAGTTCCAGGCCACTCCCCGGTGGCTCGGGGCCGGCTCGGCGCACGCCATTGCGGCGGTGGCGGATTACGCGCTCTCCAAGCGAACCAGCCTGTTCCTGGAAGTCGATGCGATGAAGGCGCGCGGCGGCGCGGTGGGGCGCGAGACGGAATATTGGGGAGGCAGCCCCGTGACAGCGGCCGGCGGCACGACGCGGGTCGGCGTCATGCTTGGCATGCGGCAGATCTTCTGAGGATGCGATGCCAGCCAGGCCCTCGCGCTCGGCTGGCCCGGCGCGGCGCAGGGGGGCGGTGTTCACGCTGGCAAGGATCATGCCATCGCCCTCGCGCCACCTGGCTGCCGTTGAGGATTCGTTGCGATGTGTTGCCAAACGCGTTAAACGCACGCATGCACCGAGAAAGTGTTTGTCCTTTCCGGCGCATACGTTCTACCTTACGAGTGTGCGCCCTGCCTTTCCGGAGACCGCAATGGCAATCCGTTCCACCGCATCACACAGCACCGCGCAGTTGCGACGGCTAGTCGGCCAGTTGCAGGCCGAGGTCGACTCGCTTGATCACCTGGCGATCTTCGACGCCGAGACCCAGACCGCGCTGGGCCAGGCCCGCGACCGCCTCACCCAAGGCATCGAGGCGATCGAAGATGCCATCCAGAGCCTGCGCACCCTGCAGCAGGTGCGCCCCTCGGGCATGCGCAGCCGCAAGACGCCGCGCGCTGCCTGATCCACAGGGACGCGGCCTCATTGTCCGAATCGCTCAGAATTCCTGCACGGTCGGGCGCAGCACAATCTCGTTGATATCCACGTCGGCCGGCTGCTCGATCGCATAGGCGATGGCGCGGGCCACCGAATCGGCCGGGATGGCTTGCTGGTAGAACTCGCCCACCACCTTGGCGCTTTGCGCGTGGGAGCTGCCCAGCTTGAGCTCCGAATCGACGGCGCCCGGCGAAATCACCGTGGTGCGGATCGCCCCCCCGGTTTCATGGCGCAGGCCTTCGGAAATGGCGCGCACAGCGAACTTGGTACCGCTGTACACCGTGCCGCCCGGGCTGAACACCTTCACGCCCGCGACCGAGGCAATATTGATAAAGTGCCCCGCGCCCTGCTTCTGGAACACCGGCAGCGCAGCGGCAATGCCATACAGCACGCCCTTGACGTTGATGTCGATCATGCGCTCCCATTCCTCGACCTTGGCCTCGCTCATGGGGGCAATGGCCATGAGGCCCGCGTTGTTGATCATGACGTCGATGCGGCCGAAGCTGGCTATGGCCTTTTGCACCAAGGCCTCGACATCGGCGCGCCGGCTCACGTCGGCGACCACCACTTCCACCTTGCCGCCCTTGGCGCGGATCTCGGCGGCCAGGGTTTCCAGGCGGTCGCCGCGACGCGCGGCGAGCACCAGCGAGGCGCCCGCCGCGCCCAGGTGACGTGCGGTGGCTTCGCCCAGCCCGCTGCTTGCGCCCGTGATGACTACAACCTTGCCTGCGATGTTCGTGCTCATTGTTCACTCCGGAAAACTGCAGGCCCGTTGCCTGCCGACCGAAGTGATTATGTTGGCGCCAGCGATCAATAAAAATGGAAACGTTCTGATTTCAGTATTCCATTTTTTGGAATTTACCAGATGGCAGCTCACGGCTCATAGCCAACTGTGCCCGGCGGCCGTATCCCGCGGCGCCACGCATTCAAGCCCGCGGGTGACGGGAAGCGCGCTCAGCGCGCCGGTACTGCGTCCTTGTCGCCGAAGTAAGCCACCAGCGCATCGAACACCAGCCGGATACGCATTGGCACCGGGCTACGGCGCGAGCGGTAGATGTACAGGCCCCACGGCGCGGGCGCGAAGCGGTCCAGCACGCTGACCAGGCGGCCCGTGCGCAGATGGGGCTGCGCGAGATAGTCCGGCAACTGCCCGTAGGCGAGCCCGCAGAGGATCGCCTCCATCTCGGTCTCCGGGTCATCGGTGAGAAAGGCTGGCGCGCGCGGGTTGAACTGCTCGCCCTGGGCGAAATACCACGGCCACGCACGGCCGCTGCTGCGGTCGATCAAGCCCGTGGTGGGCAGCGCGGCGAGTTGGGCCAGGTCGGCCGGCTTGCCCACGCGCGCCACCAGCTCCGGCGTGCCCACGACATGGAAGCCCACCCGCGTCGTCATGCGCGCCACCAGCCGCTGGTCGCGGAACATGCCCAGGCGCAGGCCGATGTCGATCTCGTCGTCGACCACATCGGCAACCTGGTCCGAGAGCCGGATGTCGAGCGTGATGCCCGGATGCGCCAGCGCTACCTCCCGCAGCGCCACCAGCAGATGCTGCCGCCCAAGCGTGCTCGGCGCGGTAATGCGCACGACGCCCTTGAGCTCCGTGTCCGAGCGGCTGGCCGGATGAGCGAACAAGCTGTCGACATCGACCAGCGCCGCGCGGGCGCGCTCGGCCAGTTGCTCGCCGGCGGCGGTGATGCGGATCTGGCGGGTGTTGCGGTGGAACAGCGGCTCGCCCACGGCTTCCTCGAGATCCTTGACTGCGCGCGTGACCGTTTGCGGCGACGTGCCCAGCCGCACCGCCGCGGCCTTGAACGAAGCCGACTCCGCTGCCGCGCAGAAGATCCTCAGCATTTCCAGCCGGTTGAGCATGGTGGTATGCGCCGTGGAGATGCAGGCGCGTGGTGATTATGCAGAGCGCGATTATAGAAGCAGCCGCGGCACTGAATGAGAACTGTCGCATTGACGCGCTGGTCTATGTAGGTTGCGCGTCGTTTCGCATCGCGTTTCTATCTGGCAGAATGCCCGACGCCCGCGCGCGGCCTGCGCCGTCTGCGCCACGCGCGCGATCGGCTCTTCTCGTCTATTCCATCTGCAAGTTGTAAGGATTCATTTCTCGCATGAAGAAGTTTTTTTTCTCGGTGGCGCTGTGCCTGGCATCTGGCATGGCCAGCGCTTCCGGCGGCTTTTCCCAATGTCCTCAATTCTTCGCGCAAAGCGCGGCCCCCAAGGCACCGAGCTCGGCCGAGCTCAAGCTGCGCCCGCTCTGCTATGACGCCTTTGCGGTCATGCACTCCGGCCGCAGCAAGACCCCGCTGTACGTAGCCGAGCGCCTGTCGCGCGCGCAGCTGATCGACGCCAGGGACGAGGCGCGAACCAATCGCTTCTTCTCCGATGCGCGCCTGCCCCGCGCGGAGCGGGCGGAACTGGACGACTACAAGGGCAATGAGGGCCTGGACCGTGGCCACATGTCGCCTGCCGCCGACCAGCCGACCGCGCAAGCCATGTCGCAGTCGTTCACGCTTGCCAACGTCGTGCCGCAGTACAGCCAGAACAACCGCAAGGCGTGGGCTTCCATCGAAAAAGCCACGCGCAAGTACGCCATGCGCGCGGCCGGCGACATCTATGTCATCACGGGCCCGGTCTTCGATGGCAACGTCCGCACCATCGGCAATGGCAAGGTCTGGGTCCCCACGTATCTCTACAAGCTCGTCTACGACCCGTCGACCAACCGCGCCTGGGCGCACTGGATCGAGAACTCCGATGCCGCCCGGCCGGGCAAGCCGATCTCCTATGGCGAACTGGTGAAGCGCACCGGCATCGAGTTCCTGCCTGGCATCCAGCCGGCAAGTTGATCCGCCAGGCACGCCGGGCTGCGGCACGCCCGGCACGTCTGCCCGGACAGTGGCACACTTGTGGTCTGCCGGATCTTTGTCCTCCCTATCAAACTCAATGGAGCAAGCCACCATGCCGAACCACAGCAAAAGCCAATGGATCCGCGTTGAAACCGAAGGCGGCGCCTTCGACGCCTACCTGGCCCTGCCGCCCACGGGCAAAGCCGCCAATGCCCCGGGCATCGTGCTGGTGCAGGAAATCTTTGGCGTCAATGAGCATATTCGCGCGGTAGCGGACCAGTACGCCCTCGACGGCTACGTGGTGCTGGCGCCCGACGTGTTCTGGCGCCAGGCGCCGCGCGTGGAACTGGGCTATGCGGGCGCGGACATGGCGCGCGCCATGGAGTTGCGCCAGAAGGTGGATGTGGAGCTCGCGGTGAAAGACATCGCCGCCACCGCCAAGGTATTGCGCGGCCAGCTCGACGCGGGCGCGAAGATTGCGGCGGTGGGCTACTGCTTCGGTGGCCTGATGGCCTACCTGAGCGCCGCGCGCGGCCTGGTCGATGCGGCGGTTCCTTACTATGGCGGCGGCATCCAGAACAACCTGCAGGAAGCCGCCAATATCAAGGTGCCGGTCCAGTTCCACTACGGCGCGCTCGATGCCCATATCCCGGCGGATGCCGTCGAGAAGGTGCGCGCGGCCGTGGCCGGCAACCGCCAGGCGGAAATCCATGTCTATGCCCAGGCCGATCACGGCTTCAACTGCTGGGCGCGCGGCTCGTATCATCAGCCGTCCGCCGTGCTGGCCCACGGCCGTGCCCTGACCTTCCTGGCTGGCGTGCTGTCCGCCTGAGCCAGCTGCAGCCATCGGGCTGCACACTCGCGCCACGGCCCAACCGAGGCGCGGGGCCTCGCTGTTATCTTCCCCTTGCGCCGGGCGTCCTGCCCGGCGTCTCCCACCCTCCCCCCACGCCAGGGCGGCTTGCGCCGGCGCCGGCCCACTCGTATGCTGGCCCCTCGAACGCCAACGCCGCAGCCATGCCATCGTGCTTGCGCCAGGGATGCCATGACGCAACCCAGCCCTGCGGAAATCGGCTCTCAAGACTTGCTGGACCCTAAAACCATAACGGAGACCACCATGCAGTCAGAGCAGCAGCGCGTCCTGCGCAATACCATCCCCGATGCCCTCGCCCGCGCGGTACGGCGCAGCCCCGACAAGGTGGCGCTGCGCTTCGGCGAACGCAGCTGGACCTATCGCGAGCTCGAGGCCGCGGCGGCCAGCGTGGGCGCCGCGCTGCAGCGGTGGGGCCTGCGCCCCGGCGACCGCGTCGCGGCGTTCGGCAAGAATTCGGATGCCTACGTGCTGCTGTGGCTGGGCTGCCTGCGCGCCGGGCTGATCCATGTGCCGGTGAATTTCTCGATGACGCGCGGCGAGGTCGAGTACATCGTCGCCCAGTCCGGCGCCAGCGCGCTGTTCGCCGACCCGGCGCTGGCCGCGCACGTCGACGGGCTACCCTGCCTGCTGCTGGGCAGCCTCTACGGCGGCGGCGAGCGCGACGTGCTGACGGCGGCCAAGGGCCCTGCCGGGGAGATCCTCGCCACGCTCGACGATGCCATGCCAGCGCAGATCCTCTACACCTCCGGCACCACCTCCGCGCCCAAGGGGGCGGTGCTGACGCATCGGGCCTTGCTGGCCGAGTACATGAGCGCCATCGCCACGTGCGACATCAAGGCGGAGGATTACTCGCTGGCCGCGCTGCCGCTCTACCACTCCGCGCAGATGCATGTCTTCCTGATGCCGCTGCTGCTGATGGGCGGCAGCATCCTGCTGGCGCAAAGTCCCGAGCCTGGCTTCTGCCTGCGCACGGTGCACGAGGCCGGCATCACCAGCTTTTTTGCGCCGCCCACCGTATGGATTGCGCTGCTGCGCCACGCGGACTTCGATCCTCGCCAGCTGGTCTCGCTGACCAAGGCCTATTACGGCGCGTCGATCATGCCGCTGCCGGTGCTGCTGGAACTGCGCGAGCGCCTGCCCGCGCTGGGCTTTTTCAACTGCTACGGACAAAGCGAGATCGGCCCGCTGGCCACGGTGCTCGGCCCCGAGGCGCACCGCGAGCGGCCCGCCTCGGCCGGGCGGCCCGTGCTGAATGTGGAAACCCGCATCGTCGACGAGAAGATGCGGGACGCCAAACCCGGCGAGCTCGGAGAGATCGTGCACCGCTCGCCGCAGTTGCTCACCGAGTACTGGGACAAGCCCGAGCAGACCGCCGAGGCCTTCAGCGGCGGCTGGTTCCACTCGGGCGACCTGGGCTATATGGACGAGGACGGCTATCTCTATGTGGTCGACCGCATCAAGGACGTGATCAATTCCGGCGGCGTGCTGGTGTCCAGCCGTGAGGTCGAGGAGTGCCTGTACCAGCATGAAGCCGTGGCGGAAGTCGCCGTGTTCGCGCTGCCGCATCCCAGGTGGGTGGAGGCCGTGGCGGCTTGCGTGGTGCTCAAGCGCGAGACGCGCGCCGAGGAGGATGCGCTGCTTGCCCATGCCCGCGCCGCGCTCGCCCCGTACAAGGTGCCCAAGCGCATCGTGTTGGTGACCGACCTGCCGCGCAACACCGCCGGCAAACTGCTCAAGCGGCAATTGCGCGAGGATTACGCGGGCTTGTTCGGGGCGGGCTTGTAGACGCGGGCTTGTAGACCATCAAGGCTTCAGCAATCTCAGCAAGGCCTCGGCGGCGGCCGCCGAGGCGGGATTCTGTCCGGTCACGAGCCGCTGCGCCGCCAGCGCGTAGCTCTGCCAGTCGGCTGCCTTGCTGTAGTTCCCGCAGCCGCCTCCCCGCCCGGGAACCCTTACACAATAGAAGATCCCGGCAACCCCATCCTCAGTAAGGCATTGCCACGCCGTTCTGCACCTTGACCCGGTCGCCGTTGCGCAGGTTGTACGGCGTCGACTGGGTCAGCGTGAGGTAGCCATTGTCGGTGGTGCGCACGCGGATGCGGTACGCGGGCGGTGCCGTGTTGGTGCGCTTCTCCACCTCGTTGCCAGCCATCGCGCCGACCACCGCGCCGCCGATGGTCGCCACCGTGTTGCCGCGGCCGCCGCCCACCTGGTGGCCGAGCAGGCCGCCCACCATGCCGCCGATCAAAGTGCCGGCAACGCCGCCACTTGCCGGCTGTCCCGGCAACATCTCGATGGATTCAACCTGGCCATAGCGCACGCCATAGGCGTCGTTGCCGTAGGCGGCTTGCGGCTGGCTCGCCTGGGGATAGCCGGCTTGCGGGTAGCCCTGCTGGGGATAACTCTCTTGCGCCGGCACCTGCGGGTAGCCGGACTGGGAATAGTCGGCCTGCGGGTAGGCCGGTTGCTGGTAGCCCTGCTGCGGATAGGCCACGGGATAAGCGCCGCTCACCTGCGTGCTACTGCCGTACGTGCCCGAATTGCCGTAGGCCCCGTAGCCACCATACCCACCGCCATATGGCGCGGTCACGCAGCCGGCCAGGGCGCCCGCGGCAAGCAAGGCAAGCGCGCCGGTACGAAGGGGAAAAGAAGGGAAAGGCATCGGGAGAACTCCTGCGGTAGCAACGCGAGTGGGAATGCGCGCGAGTCTAGTGCCGCAGGAGCGGCTCGGGTGTCACCGAGGCTTGTGATTGGTAACTGCCTGTAACGGGGAGCGCCTGCCGGGTTAAAAAAGCGCTCTTGCCCGCTGCAAGGGCGCGTCAAGGGCGCTTCAGTGGCGCATCAGGGCGTTCAGGCGCGCTCCGCGCCATCGTCGTTGAAGGCTGTAAGGCGTGCCACGCGGAAGGTGCCGCGCAGCGATTCCAGCTCGCTCCGGTGCAGCATGGCCAGCCGGTTCAGGAAGCGCTCGCCCTTGGCCATCAGGTGGACCTCGACAATGCGGCGGTCATCCGGGTTGGCCTTGCGCTTGACCAGGCCGGCCGCCTCGCAGCGGTTGACCAGCGCGACCACGCCGTGCTGCTTGGCCTGCAGCCGCTCGGCGAGTTCGCCGATCGATGCCCAGTCCTTGCCGGCGCAGCCGCGGATATGCAGCATCAGCAGGTATTGCTGCACGGTCAGCCCTTCGTTCTGGGCGGCATCTTCTGAAAACCGCAGGAAACGCCGCAGTTGGTAGCGAAAATCGGAGAGTGCCTCGAAATCCTGCTTGGCAAGCGGGGATTGGGATGCGGCAGGCTGACGGGTCATAAGGGGGCAGCGTCCAGGCGCTGGGGAACTTGGCTCGACGCTCATTATAGGGGCTGCCCCCGGCAGTTCCGCAGACGTGCGGCAATGCCAGGTTCATGAGCCAGGCCAGGGTTTCGACCTGTGCCGATGCGGGTATGGCAGAATCTGTGCGTTCGCAGACACTCCTGACTGCCGACATCACACTTCCACCGGAACCGAAACCGATGTTCACGGAAATCGCCCTTTTCCTGCTCGATACCGTCTTCAGCTTGTTCGGCATGGCGCTGCTGCTGCGCCTGTGGATGCAATGGACACGACTGCCCACGCGCAACCCCGTCTCGCAAGGCGTATTCCAGGTCACCGACTGGCTGGTGCGGCCCTTGCGCCGGGTCATCCCCGGCCTTGGCGGCATTGACTGGGCCACCGTGATCGGCGCCTGGCTGACCGCCCTGGCGTTCCTGCTGCTGGTGCTGCTGGTCTCCAGCGCCGATCCGCTGGCCTACCTGCCGCTGATCCTGCTGATCGCCTTGCTCAACGTGCTGAAGTGGGGCATCAGCATGGTGATGTGGGTCACGCTGCTGATGGCGATCCTGTCGTGGGTCAACCCGCACTCGCCCGTCACGCCCGCCATCAACCACCTGACCGAGCCGCTGCTGCGCCCGATCCGCCGCGTGCTGCCTCGCCTGGGCGGCTTCGATATCTCACCGCTGGCGCTCTTTGTGATCGCACAGATCCTGCTGATGATCATTGCCCGCCTTGGCGCGGGATTGTTCGGCGCGCGTTTCGGCCTCTGAAGGCCTCTGAAGGCCTCTGAAGGCCTCTGAAGACCCGTCCGGCAAGGGATGCCGGCAGATGCCCCGGGTTCAGGCCCGGGGCATTGTCCATGGCGGCGAACAGTGTTTTGGTGATTGACGCTTTTTCCTAGGCAGCTGGAGGCATACATTACAGCCAACGTGGAACACACCACGACATGCCCGAAGGAAGAAAAGCATCATGAAGACCCTCGCACAACCCCGCACCCTCGCCGTTTCCCTCCTCTGCGCCATCGGCCTGTCGATGGCCGCCGCCTCGGCGCACGCCAGCACGCCGGTTTCCGACCTGGCCCGCCTCGATGGCAGCATCGGCCGCACTGTCGACGCGTTCACCGACGGTGCCCGCAGCGGCCCGCGTGACGCGTTCACCGATGGCGCCCATGCCGGCCCGCGCGACCCGTACACCGACGGTGCTCGTGGCGTGAACGAGCCCCGCAGCAGCTTCAGCGACGGCGCCTGAGCGCAACCTGGCATTCGCCAGGGATGGAAGAGACAGTTAGTTAGTGTTAGTTAGTCAGCAAGTGCTCACAGTGTGAGCAGCATTGTCAGCGCGGCAATGGGCAGGCCTGCCAGCCGCCCACCCCAACCGCAATGCCCCCCCACAGCCGCGCCAGCCCTCACGGGCCGGGTGCGGCTGCGTCGTTTCGGTCCTGCAGTTCGGAGGCCATCATGGCTTCCACCGCCTCCATGAAGACACGCACCTTGCGCGGCTGCAGCCGGCGGTCGGGCAGCAAGGCAAAAACGCGCAGCGGTGGCGGCGGGTAGTCAGGCAACACCTTCACCAGCCGCCCCTGGGCAACTTCCGCCTCGCAATAGATCAGCGACAGGCGGGCAATGCCAAGGCCGGCCAGCGCGCCCTGCAGGCGCAGTTCGGCGTTGGCGGTCTGCATGCGCGGCCGGATCGGTACCGCCACGCGCTCGCCGTCGCGGGTGAACTCCCACATGCCGTCGCCGGGCGTGGTCAGGGTCGGCAGGTTGGCCAGGTCTTCGGGCTGCAGTTGCAGCGGCAGGCCGGCTGCCAGCGCCGGCGCCGCGAACAGGCCGCGCTCCACATGATAGATACGCCGCGCCACCGTCCCGGAATCGGGCAGGTCGGCATCGACCGCGACAAAGGCGACGTCGAATCCGTCACGGATGGGATCGACCATGCCTTGCGAAATCTCCACCTTCACGTCCAGCGCAGGGTGGGCCGCGAGCGTACGGCAGATCACGCCGCCCAGCTGCTGGGCGCCAAACTCATACGGCGCGGCGATGCGCAGCACGCCTTGCACCCGCTCCTCGCGCGCCAGTGTTTCCTGGCGGATCTCACGCAGCCTCGCGAACAAGGGCGCCACGTCGCGGTACACGGCGCTGCCGGCATCGGTCAGGCGCATGCGCCGGGTAGTGCGCTGGAGCAACTTCGAGCCGATGGCCGACTCGAGCCGAGCCACCGCTGCCGAGACCCGGGACTTGGGGCAGTCGAGCTGCTCCGCCGCGGCCGTGAAAGTGCCTTGCTCCACCACGCAGCAGAAGGCTTCCCAATCGTTCCACTGGATTGTCTCGTTCACCAGGCGATGTTTCCTTTACAAGCTATGTTTCCCAAACGCGCGCCATTATGCGCGCAGCGGGCGCGCCACTGGCGCGCGCCCCGCATTTCCTCTACCCTTTCGGCCTTTCCGTGTGTATTCGGCAATCAGCCGAACCAACCGATGGCCAGCCCTGCCGCTCCCGACAATTCCGACCGCCCGGCCACGGATGCTTCCGTGCCGCCCGACGCCGCGCCGGGCCCGGAGAAGCCGAGCGATACCTATGTGCAGTCTTTTGCACGCGGGCTCTCGGTCATCCGTGCCTTTGACGCGCAGCACCCCGCCCAGACGCTGAGCGAGATCGCGCAGGCCAGCGGCCTGACCCGCGCCGGCGCGCGGCGCATCCTGCTGACCCTGGTCGGCCTGGGCTATGTGCGCGCCGATGGCCGCTTGTTCCGCCTGACGCCCAAGATCCTCGACCTCGGCTTTGCCTACCTGACCTCGATGCCGTTCTGGAACCTGGCCGAGCCGATCATGGAGGCCTTGTCGCAGGAAGTGCACGAAAGCTGCTCGATCTCCGTGCTGGACGGCACCGAGATTGTCTACGTGCTGCGGGTGCCGGCGCGCAAGATCATGACGATCAACCTGTCCATCGGCAGCCGGCTTCCGGCCTATTGCTCGTCGATGGGCCGCGTGCTGCTGGCCGGCCTGCCGCTTGAGGAGCTCGACCGCGTGCTGGGCGCCAGCGAGCTGCGCGCTCGTACCAGCCACACCGTCACCGATCCCGCCGAACTCAAGGCCATCATCGCCGGCATCCGCGTGCGCGGCTGGGCGCTGAACGACCAGGAACTGGAAGAAGGGCTGGTCTCGCTGGCCGCGCCGATCCGCAACCGTGCCGGCCAGGTCATCGCCGCCATCAATATCAGCGGCCAGGCTAACCGCACCAGCGCCGACGACATGGCCAGCAACTTTCTGCCGCCGCTGCTGGCCGCCTCCGAGAAAATCTCGAACCTGATCAGCTTGCGGACCTGACGCGCCGCCCCGGTCAGGGCGTGGGCGTTGCCGGCGCGGGCAGCTCGACGCTGCCGAACTCGGCCGAGCGGGTGCCCGGCATCGGATGGTTGCTGGCACCGTGGTAGGCGAAGGCGACCGACAGCTTGACCGCTTCGGAGACGTTCTGGCCGGCGCTGTGAAACAGCCGGCTGTCGAACAGCAGCACGTCTCCACGCTCCAGGGCCAGCGGCCGCACGCCTTGCAGCATGGCCTGGCTGGCCGGATGCGACTCGATCAGGAATTCCGCCGCATCGAGCTGGCCGGGTTCGAGCGCGACCGTGTGCGAGCCGGGAATCACGCGCAGCACGCCGTTGCTCTCATCCTCGCGGCCAAGCGCCAGCCATACCGTCACCAGCTCCGGGCTGGCAAACGACCAGTAGCGGGTATCGCGATGCCAGCCAGTCTGGCTGCCATAGTGCGGATGCTTGGTCATCACGCAGTTGTGGTGGGCGAGAGTCAGGCGCACCGGCTCGCCCAGCAAGGTCGCCACCACCTGCGTCACCGCGGGATCGGCGGCCCATGCACGGAAGGCGTCGTCGCGCCCGTAGGCCTGGCGCAAGCGCCGCACCGTGGCCCCTCCGGCCGCGTCGCGGCTTGCGGGCGCGCCGGGATAGCCTAGCTCGGCTTCATATTCGACCGGCGCGACCGCCGCGGCCAGTTGCGCCCGCGCGACCTGCTCGAGCTGGTCGCAGACCGCGGGCGGGGCAAAGCCGCGCAGCACGATATAACCGTCGGCATGAAAGGCGCGGTTGAGTTCGTTCAAGTCTGCAGCGGTCGGGGCGATGGCCGCAGGGGTGGCCAAAGCGGTAGAAACCGTGGAAGCCGTGGAAGCCACTTTGGAAGCGGCACCCGGCGGGACAGCAAGCGGGGAGTTCATTGCAGCGGATGAAGGGTTGGCTGGGCCGACAGCTTCGATAATGCCAGAAGCCGGGCGAATCGGCGCGCCCCGCGTATGTTGCGTGCCCATTGCGTGCCCATTGCGTGCCCATTGCGTGCGCAAACAGACTGTTCTCGCGTGCATGCACGCCGCTACAATGGCCGGGTCCTCCTTCCGACCCGCAGGCTTCACGTGACAGCTCGCCCACGCATCGTCGCATCGCTCCCCGAAGCGGAAGCCCAGCTTGGCCGCATCGTCCTGGGCAAGCCCCGGCAGATCCGGCTGGCGCTGGCCTGCATGCTGGCACGTGGCCATCTGCTGCTGGAGGACCTGCCGGGCGTGGGCAAGACCACGCTCGCCCACGCGCTGGCGCGCACGCTCGGGCTGCAGTTCCAGCGCGTGCAGTTCACCAGCGACCTGCTGCCCGCCGACCTGATCGGCGTCTCCGTCTTCATGCGCGACAGCGCGGAATTCCGCTTCCATCGCGGCCCGGTCTTCGCGCAGGTGGTGCTGGCCGACGAGATCAACCGCGCCACGCCCAAGACGCAGAGCGCCTTGCTGGAGGCGATGGCGGAGGGACAAGTCACCCACGACGGCGTCACCCACGCCTTGCCGTCCCCGTTCTTCGTCATCGCCACGCAGAATCCGCTGGACCAGATCGGCACCCATGCCCTGCCCGAATCCCAACTCGACCGCTTTACCATGCGCTTGTCGCTGGGCTATCCCGATCCGGCCTTCGAGCGCGTGCTCTACCTCGGCGGCGCGGCGCCCGCGGCCGGCACGCCCGTGATGGATGCCGAGCAGGTGGCCGCGCTGCAGCAGGCCGCGGCCCAGGTCTATGCCGGCCCGGCGTTGGTGGACTATGCCCTGGCCCTGGTGCAGGCCACGCGCGCGCACTCGGCCTTTGCCGCCGGGCTGTCGCCGCGGGCGGGCCTGGCGCTGCTGGCCTGTGCGCGCGCCTGGGCGCTGCTGCACCAGCGCGATAGCGTGCTGCCCGAAGACGTGCAGGCGGTCTTCGTGCCGGTGGCGGGCCACCGGCTGCTGCCCTGCGGCGGGGCCGGCGGTGGCCAGGAGGCACTGGCCCGCCTGCTGGCCACCGTGGCCATTCCCTGACGCCCGATGCCGCGCAGCCGGCCGTTCCCTGCGCCGCGCACGGCATCCCCGGCCGCGCCTGACCCCAAGTGGCTGGCATGGGCTTCGCCACCCTGGCTCAAGCGCCAGCGCGCACCCCGGCAAGGCGTGGTAACGCTGGACCGCCGTCACCTGTACATCCTGCCCACCCGGGCGGGCGTGGGCTTCGCGGCCTTGCTGATGGCCATGCTGCTGACCTCGCTGAACTACAACATCAGCCTGGGCTTCGCCCTCACCTTCGTGCTCGGCGGCATCGGCATGGCCTGCATGTGGCAGGCCTACCGCAACCTGCTCGACATGACGGTGGCCGGCGCCAGCGCGGCGCCAGCCTTTGCCGGCGATCCGGCCGCATTCAGCCTGCGCATCTCAGGCAGCGACGCGGGGGTGCGCATCGGCGTGGATGCAAGCCTGCCGGCCCAGGCCGCAACGTTGCCGGCCAGCCTGAGCCTGGCCCGGGACGCCACCGGCCAGCTGACCTTGCACCTGCCCACCAGCCAGCGCGGCTGGCTGGCGCTGCCGCGCGTCACGCTGTCGAGCCGTTTTCCTCTTGGGCTGTTCCGGGTGTGGAGCTATGCCGACCTGCCGCTAGCCGCGCTGGTCTACCCAAAGCCCGAGCCTGGCGCGCCGCCGCTGCCGTTTGCCGCGCAGCCCGACGACGATGGTGCGGCATCCCTGCCCTCGGACGACGGCGTGGATCAACTGCGGCGCTATCGCAGCGGCGATCCGCTGCATCGCATCGCCTGGAAACATAGCGCGCGCACCGGCCGCTGGGTAAGCCGCACCGGCGAGGCCGGCAGCCTGCCGACCTGCTGGCTGGACTGGCAGGCCCTGCCGCAAACACTCACCAACGAGGCGCGGCTGTCGCGCCTGTGCGCCTGGGTGGTGGCCGCGGGCGACACCATGGAAATTGGCCTGCGCCTGCCCGGGGTCGAGATCCCGCCCGGCCGCGGCGGCGCGCATCGGCGTGCCTGCCTCGAGGCGCTGGCGCTGTGGCCGGGACGCGCCGGGCAACCCGCGCCGGAAGGCTCGCGGTGAAGATGCCACCGCGCCCCCTTGCACACGAAGAGCACGGCCTGCTGCTGGGCCAGCTGGCACTGGTGCTCGCGCCGCAAGCGCGCAGCATGCCGGTGACCATCAGCGTCTTGCTGGTCTTGCTGATGGGTTGGCGCTGGCTGTTGTGGCGCCAGCGCGCGCCGTTGCCCTCGCGCCTGATGCTCGGGCTTATCGCGGGGCTGGTGATGCTGGTGGCCGCGGCGCTGGTCTGGCAGGCCGGCGGCAACATGGGGCGCGACCTGTCGGTGGCGCTGCTGGGTGCCTTCGTCGTGCTCAAGCTGCTGGAGTGCCGGGTGCTGGCCGATGCCACGCTGGTGACCCAGCTTTGCTTTTACCTGCTGCTGAGCCTGTACCTGTTCGACCAGCCGTTCTGGCTGGCCTTGTACAGCCTGGCCATCGCTGCCTGGCTGCTGCGCAACTGGCTCTTTCTCGGGCATCCCGAGGCGCGCGGCTATCTCGCCGTGTGGCCGTTGCTCGGCCGCCTGACGCTGATCGGGCTGCCCTGGGCACTCCTGCTCTTTTTCCTGTTCCCGCGCCTGGATCGCCCGCTGTGGCGCCTCCCGCAAGCCGAGACCGTGGCCACCACCGGCATCAGCGACACCATGAGCCCGGGCAGCGTGAGCCGGCTCACCCAGTCGACCGAAGTCGCGCTGCGCGCCGACGTGGAAGGCGGCCCCTTGCCGGCCAGTGCCCTGTACTGGCGCGCGCTGGTGCTGTGGCAATTCGACGGCCAGACCTGGCGGCCATCTCCCATGCGGCAGCGGCGCGCGCAGCCGGCGCCGGGCTTGCCGGCTGCCGATGACATCGCTGCAGATGCGGGCCCCGGCGCGACGATTGGCAAGGCCTTGGCGAACGGCATCGTCAACTACAGCATCACGCTGGAGCCCAACCAGCACCCGTGGCTGTTCCTGCTCGACCGTGGCCAGGCGATTGCCCCCGGCGCCGGCGCGGTGATCAATGCCGACGGTGAGTTTTTCACGCGCGACCCGGTCGACCGGCGCCTGCGCTACCGCGCGCGTTCGGCCCCGGCCGTGGCGCAACCGCTCGATCCGGCGACGCGAGAGCTGGCGCTGACATTGCCGCCGGGCAACCCGCGCACCCGTGCGCTCGCCGCCGAGTGGGCGGAGCAATACCCCGATCCCGCCCAGCGGGCGCGGGCCGCGCTGCGACTGTTTGCCGCCGCGCCGTTCAGCTACACGCTCTCGCCTTCGCCGCTTGGCCGCGAGCAGGTCGACAGTTTCCTGTTCGACACGCGGCGCGGCTTTTGCGAGCACTACGCCAGCAGCTTCGTGTTCCTGATGCGCGCGGCCGGCGTGCCGGCGCGGGTGGTCACTGGCTATCTAGGCGGCGAGTACAACCCGATCGGTGGCAACTACATCGTGCGGCAGGCCGACGCCCATGCGTGGGCGGAAATCTGGCTCGAGGGGCGCGGCTGGGTGCGCGCCGATCCCACCAGCGCGGTGGCGCCAAGCCGGGTCGAGCGCGGCATCGACGCCGCGCTGGAGGCCAGCGAGATCGAAGCGCTGCGCGCGATGCGAGACCCAGGCTGGCTGCGGAACCTGCGCTGGGGCATGGATGGCATGGTTTACACCTGGCAGCGCTGGGTGTTGCAATTCGATCGCGGCCAGCAGGCCCGGCTGATGCAGCAGCTCGGCATCGGCGACAGCGTGCCGCAGGTCCTGCTGGGCGGACTGGCGGCGCTCAGCCTGCTGGCGCTCGTGCCACTCGTGCTCAGGCGCCGCCGGATCGATCCGGTGCAGGCCGCCTACGCACGCTTCTGCCGTCAGCTGGCACGCCGCGGTTGCGTGCGCGCGCCGTCCGAAGGGCCGCTGGATTTTGCCGCGCGGGCCGCTCGCGCCCTCCCGGCTGCCGCGCTGGCCGTGCAGGATTTCAGCAATCGCTACACCCGGCTGCGCTACGGCCGCCTGGCGCCGGCACAGCGCTCGGCCGAGCTTGCCGGGCTGCGGCAAGCGCTGCGCCGGCTCTGCCGCCACCTCGCGCGCTGAACCGGGTGGACGCCGAGGGACGTCATCGCCTTGACTTGTTTCAGATGATATAATTACGTTTGTAATTACATTGCCGGGCCGGACCTGTTGCCCCGGCATCACCTGACTGCCCGCCATGTCCTTCGAAGACCGCATCGACCGCTTCTGCGCAAGCCACCCGGAAGCGCCGCGCGACCTGATCCTGGCTTCCCGGCTGCTGATGCGCACCGCACGCCTGCTGCGCAGCCACATCGATCGCGCACTGGCGCCATTCGAGCTGGACCTGCAGCAATACCTCGCCATCAGCCTGCTCGCCACCGACGACAACCAGCCCAGCCTGCCGTCCGAGCTCGGCATCACGCTCGACGCCACGCGCACGCAGATGACCCGGCTGATGGACGGGCTCGAGACGCGCGGCCTGGTGCGCCGGCGCGCCTCGGCGCAGGACCGCCGCAGCACCGAGCTGGTACTGACCGCCGCCGGCCACCGCATGCTGGAGCGCACCGCGCCAGCCGTGCACGCGGCCTACGCCGAGGCCTGGGGGCCGGTAGGCGAAAGCGGCCTGGCCGCCTCCACGCGCGCGCTCAACCGCATGCACCAGAACCTGCTGACGCTGGAACCATGAAGACAGTGTCCGCCTTGCGGCCGCTGCGGCTCGGGCTGCGGTGGCTGCGCCTGCTCAGCCATCGGCAGCGCCAGACGCTGGTGATGCTGCTGCTCGCGCTGGCCACGTCGGTGGAGTTCCTCGAGAACATCATGTTCGTGTTCGCGTCGAGCCATATCGTTGGCGGCGTCGATGCCGATCCGCGCAGCTTCGCCCTGGTCCAGGCCGCGTACGCGGTGGGCAGCATGTTGATGATCCTCAAGCAGCAATGGCTGGCGCAGCGCTTTGGCTATCGCTACTACCTCACCGGCGCGCTGCTGATCTTCATGGCCGGCACGCTGGCTGCCGCCACCAGCCATTCGCTGCCGCAACTCGTAGGCGCGCGCTTTGTGCAGGGCGTGGGCGGCGGAGCGCTGTTTACCAGCTGCCGCATCCTGGTCAATGTGATGTTCGCGCCGGCCGAGCGGCCGCGCGCTTCGCGCATCTTCATGCTGGGGATCTTTGCCGCATCCGCGCTGGCGCCCGCCATGGCGGCGGAGCTGATCGAGCGCGGCGTGTGGCAGGACGTGTTCTACGGCGTGTTGCCATTCGCCGCGCTGGCAACGCTGGGAGCATGGCTGCTGCTGCCGGACGCCGAGCCGCGCGAAGACGATCCCGGCCCCGCGCTGGGCCCGCTGCTGCTGTTCGGCGCGGCCGTGGTGACCTTGCAGGCCGCCATGACGGAGGCGCGCTTCGATATCTTCTCGCACCCGCTGCGGCTGGCGCTGATCTGCGCGGCGGGCGTCGGCCTGCTGTTGTGGTTCCTCTGGCAGCAATGGCATCACAGCACACCGGTGCTCCATCTGCGCGCGCTGCGCAATCCGGTCTACCTGACCGGGCTGGCCATGTACTTTGCCTACTACCTGATCAGCAACCTGAGCGGCTACGTCTTCCCGATCTACGCCGAGCAGGCGCTCGGGCTGCCGCTGGCGACCACCGGCTGGCTCAACACCTTCGCCGCCACGGTCAGCTTGGCCGGGATCTTCGTCTACCTGCGCGTGGCCCCGAAGCTGCCGCACAAGAAGCCGCTGATGGCAAGCGGCCTGCTGCTGATGGCCGGCGCTACGTGGTGGTTTTCGTCGATGCCGCCCAACGCCGGCCCGTCGGCGCTGGCGTGGGGACTGGTGGGCAAAGGCCTGTTTGGCGTGATGGTCATCATCCCGATTGCCGGCCTGACCTTCCGTTCGCTGGCAGGCGACGACTTCGCCCACGGCTACCGCAGCAAGAACCTGCTGCGCCAGATTGCGGCTTCGTTCGCGTCCGCGCTCGGCGCCGTGCTTTTGCAGAACCGGCAGTTCGCCGTGCATACCAGCCTGACCGGCGCCATTGGCCAGCACACGGCGCAGACGCAGCAGTGGATGGCCACGGCCCAGGCGGCCTTGAGCGCGCGCGGGCTGGATCCTGGCCACGCCTACCAGGCCGCGCTGGCGCAGCTTGCCAGCCTGGTGGACACACAGGCCAGGCTGATTGCCTGCGAGGATCTGTATCGGCTGATCGCGGTGCTTGCCCTGACGGCTGCCGTCTTTATGCTGGCGCAACGCCGTCTCGATTGAAGCGCGCTTGCGGCAAGACTGGGAGTTGGGTGCCGGGGAGCGGGCTGATCTGTCCGCCGCACTGGCTACGCTGTATCGGCCCGAGGGGCTGGAGCAGCGCGTTGGATCTGGTAAATCTGGCTGGATGTGCCTGGCATGCCGGAGCGGAGCGCTCCTGGGAGTCGCGGCGCGGGGCGCGCGCGGCTGTCGCTCTATCGCGAGAGCGTCGGGTCGACTAGTGATTCGGCTCTAGTCAGAACAGGGCCAGCTGGCGCATGCCAAAGCCGATGGTTTCTTCCACGCGCATGCGGGCGTGAGCGAGCGAGCCTTCCGCGCCGGAGTAGTTGCCTGCGGCCCAGTGGTAGACCACCGGCATGTCGCCGCGATCGGACAGGCGAACTTCGCCCAGTTTCTCGCCGCGCTCATTGCGGTAGAAATGCGAACGGTAGCCGCGCTCCCAGTGCGGGGCTTCGGCTTTCTTGCGCCGGCGTGGGGTGGGCGAGGCTTGCGGCAGGCGCCGCGCTCTCTCGGTACCCGTGGTCGCGGACGCGCGGGTGAAATCCAACTGCATAGACTTCCTTGTGTCATCGAGTCTGCAGGACAATGTCGCATTAATGGCCAAGGATGGTCAAGGCCGTTGCTGCGTGTCCTGCTTCGCAGTCGAGATGATACCTGTTACCGCGCGTTCTGGCAGCCCTATTGCACTGGAATTCGGCGTCCACTAAGGCTTGGCGGGCCGATACGTATACCTTCGTACCGGCCCGCCTGCCATTAATGCCGCGGTTAACTCAGTGGGTTAACTTCGCGGTTAACTCCGTGGTTAACCCAGGTCCAGAGGGATAAAGATCCGGGCATCGTCGCGTTGCACCAGCAGTGCCACCTGCTTGCCGGACTTCGCCACCAGGGCCCGCAACTGCTCCGCCGAGCTGATCGGCGTGCCGTTGATGGACAGGATGACGTCACCCGCCTGGATGCCCACCTTGGCTGCCGGCCCGGCAACATCTTCGACCACCAGCCCGCCTTCGATCCCGCTGTCGCGCTTCTCCGTCGGGCTCAGCGGGCGAACCGCCAGGCCAAGCTTGCCGCCGGCGTCATTGGCGGGATTCTTGCCGGCGACTGCCGCATCCTTGGCCTTGCCGATCTTCACCGTCAGCGTCAGGGGCTCGCCCTTGCGAATCACCTTCAATGAAGTCTGCGTGCCCGGCGCAATGTCGGCCACATGCTCGGGCAAGTCGCCCGAGTGGTCGATCACGTCGTTGCCAAGCTGCACGATCACGTCGCCCGGCTTGAGGCCAGCCTTGGCGGCCGGGCTGTCCGGCTCCACCGAGTTGACCAGCGCGCCGCTGGGCTTTGGCAGCCCGAACGATTGCGCCAGGGCCTGGTTGACCTCCTGCACACCGATGCCGAGACGGCCGCGCGTGACCTTGCCATGCGCCACCAGCTGCGCCTGCACCTTGGTGGCCACGTCGATGGGAATCGAGAAGGACAATCCCTGGTAACCGCCGGTCTGGCTGTAGATCTGCGAATTGATGCCGATCACCTCGCCCCGCTGGTTGAACAGAGGGCCACCCGAGTTGCCGGGGTTGACGGCGACGTCGGTCTGGATGAACGGCACATAGGTGTCATCGGGCAAGGAGCGCGATTTCGCGCTGACGATGCCGCCGGTGACGGTATTCTCGAAGCCATAAGGCGAGCCGATGGCGAGCACCGGCTCACCCACGCGCACGCGCGAGGGGTCGCCCAGGCGCACAGTCGGCAGATCCTTGGCATCGATCTTGATCACCGCCACGTCCGTCTGCGCATCCGCGCCCAGCACCTTGGCCTTGAATTCGCGACGGTCGGTGAGTTTCACCGTCACCTCCTGGGCGCCATCCACCACGTGCGCATTGGTCAGGATCAGGCCATCGGGGCTGACGATAAAACCGGAGCCAAGGCCACGCACCAGTTGCTGCTGGCCATTCTGCGGCCCCTGGAATTGCGGGCCAAAGCGCTTGAAGAACTGGAACAAGGGGTCATCCGGGTCCATGCCCTGCGGCACCTGTGCCGAGGTGCGCTGGGCGCGCGCCGTGACACTGATATTGACCACTGCCGGACCGTACTGGTCGACAATGCTCGAGAAATCGGTGGGCGCGGCCACGGCCAGCGGCTGAGCCGGGGCCGTCACGGGCGCCTGAGCGGCATATCCCGGCGTGATGACTTCCTTCTGCAGATAGGTATACCCCCCGGCAAGAGCGGCCAGGGCAGCAATACCAATGGCTGAGCGTGCAAGCGTCTGGCGAATCATGGCGATGTTCCTTTCTTGGTTACCTAAGGCGTCCGGGCTGTCTGGACGCGACAGGACCATCCTAAAGGCCGATCCTTAAACCAGGCTTAAGGAAGCGTAGAAGGCACTGCCGGGATCAAGAAGGGCGCCGCCGATGCGGGGCGGTCAAGGTGCGGGGGGATGCTTAAGCAGGAGCGGCGCCCTGGGCTTGGGTCATCTCTGTCGCCAATTGCACGCAAAAGATCCGCTTCTGCGCGGAAGTCAACCGCTTCGCCGCTGCTTCGGCCTTTGAAGCTTCCGAGCGATTCTCGAAACGCTGCCAGCCCAGGATCCGGATGGGCTTGCGCGATCGCGTATATTTAGCGCCCGTTCCTGCCAGATGCTGTGCGAAGCGCCGCTCAACATCCGTGGTAATACCGGTGTAGATCGTGTTGCCCTCGCATTCGAGCAGGTAAAGAAACCACGGGGTTTCGCCGTCGGCTGGCATTCGGATTGAGTTAAAGGAGCGCGAGAAGGTGGCCGGAACAGCAATTATGCTTGCTGCCATCACTTTTCGCCGCCACAAAAGCAAAACCCCCCAGTACTTTCGTACTGGGGGGTTTCAAGGGAGAGCCTGGCGATTACCTACTT
>NZ_JBIUHC010000141.1:0-26253 GCF_044627735.1 Cupriavidus sp. CuC1
ACCGCCCCATCACAAGGAGAAAACCCATTGACATAAAATTCCAATGCAAATCTGTCCGATGAAACGGGGCAACCCCACGGCCCGATTCTCGTCGAATTTGGGTCCTCGCTTTTGTGGGGCAAGGGCAGCCAGTTCGGCAGCCTCGCGCTGGCGCCGCCACGTGCTCAAGGATGACGAGTACACGCCTTCACGGCGCATCAGCGCGCCGATCTCTCCGGGCTTGGTGCAGCGGTCAGCCGCCTCCAGTATGCGGCGCTTGTCGGCGTTGGAAAATTGCCTGCGTCGAGCGCGGGCAACGACCTCTGAATCGGTGCCAGACGCTGACACCAGCGTCGCCGATCCGGGCGCCTCTTCAGTCGCCCTACGGGCTCCTTGCGTTGCGCCCGGATCGGACACATTTCTGACGGCGGCCATCGTTGCCTTGGATGAATTGTTGACGGTCATACCTACCTCGTTGCTCACTAATCTATCAGGGATAGGTGACGCACGTCATATTGGCACGGGGGGGTATTCGCCAGTTGCGCGGCGCTTGCTAACCCCTATCCAAGTAAGCCAATCACACTCGTTCTTCCAACTGCACCTGGGGGAGCGGTCGACAACCTCGCGCGCGTCTTCGCGCAACTGCTCAGTGCCCAAGTTGGTCAACCAGTCATTATCGACAACCGGTCCGGGGCAGGTGGAAATCTGAGTTCGGACTTCGTGTCTAAGGCACCTAGCGATGGGTCTACGCTCCTGTTGACGCTCGGAAGCACCCTTACGATCAATCCTGCGCTCTATAAGAAGCTGCCGTTCGATCCCGTCAATGGATTCGAGCCTATTAGCGTTGTCGCCACAAGCCCATACGTGCTCGCGGCAGGCCCATCACTGCCCGTGAAATCGATTGGGGAGCTTATAGCGTTGGCGAAGAAACAGCCCAGCAGCATTCGCTATGCGTCGGCAGGAAACGGGACGCCAAATCATCTCTTCACCGTCATGGTGGAAGCAGCAGCCGGCATTGAACTCGTCCATATACCCTACAAGAGCGTGGCTGCCGGCTACTCGGACGTCGCCGGAGGAAGAGTGCAGTTGATGTTCGCGAGTTTGCCGAGCCTGACGCCATTCATCAAGTCCGGACAACTGCGGGCGCTGGGTGTGTCAAGCGCGAAACGCTCGCCATTGGCGCCGGGGCTTCCAACCATTGCAGAAACGCTGCCCGGGTATGAGGCTGTTGCCTGGTACGGCTTGCTTGCGCCGGCTGGCACACCGAAGGAGGTCATCAGCAAGCTCCACGAGGCAACTGTGAAGGTGTTGGGCAACAAAGAGCTACGCGAGAAATGGGCCGAACAGGGCATTGAGCCGTGGGGCAGCACGCCGGTGCAGATGCGTACGCTCATGCATGCGGACCTTGAGAAATGGGCCAAGATTGTCAGGGCTACCGGAGCTCGCATCGACTGATCTGGTGCCCTCCTAAGGGAGGGCCGTCCTGGACTGGGGTGCCCCTGGGAGCACGGTTAATATCCAATTCCTGAAATCCTGAATCTTGCGCTCAGTACGACGATGCTTCGAACTGGTCATGTAGTAGCCGTTCTCTGACACGGCATGATGATCGAACGGCGCCACCAAGCGCCCTTGCGCTATGTCCGCTTCTACATAGGCCAGTTGCATCACTGCCACGCCGCTGCCGCTGGCCGCTGCTTCACAGGCGAGGAGCCCATTCTGAAACCGTGGCCCGGTCGCCGCCAGGCGGGTGTCCATGCCAGCTGACTCCAGCCACTGCGCCCAGTTCTTCTCTCGAAATGACGAGTGAAGCAATGTTTGCTTACGCAAGTCCTCCGGCTTGCGCAGCGTTCGGGCAATCTTTGGGCTGCATACGGGGACAAGTTCGTCACGAAATAGCAGGACTGAATCAAAGTCAGGCCATGATGCCCCCCCGAACTGCACGAGAAAGTCGCATTGTTCGAAACCAATCTCCGCGCTACTTGCGATAGTTGTGACCTCGAGGTCTACGCCACGGTTACTGGAGAGAAAGCTCACCATCCGTGGCGCGAACCACCGAGCCGCAAATGTTGGTGCGAGCTTGAGCCGCAAGCGATTCGGTTCGGCATGCGCGACAACTTCCTGCATTGCCGCTTCCATGTCGTCAAAGCAATGCGTCAGCCGTGACAGCAGTTGCTCCCCTATAGCCGTCAGATCGTAACGACCACTCGTGCGGTCAAAGAGTTGCACACCAACACGGTCTTCAAGTGCTCTGACCTGTTGGCTGATGGCGCCGGGCGTGAGATTCAATTCAATGCAGGCCTGCTTGATGCTGCGTAGCCGCGCAGCGACTTCAAAGGCACGTAGTGCGGTAAGCGGCAACTTTGCTCTGTTCTTCACGATGTATTCCCGCCAGTTCAGGAAATCTAAACATACACCATATCGTAGCATCGAGAGCGGGTTCATTGGATCTGGAAGCCATGTTAGCGGGCGGCTTAAATATGGCATCGAACGCCCATTGTATAAACCGGTGAAAAAGATGGAGTGAGTAGAAAAACTAAACAGAGCGAAGAACATATCGTTTGTGTTGGCCGACACTGGAATCAATAATTGCCAAGAGCCAGCAATTCTGCTGACACCATCTTTGTGAACGTTCCGCGACATGCACTACTCAGATTACGAAGCACTGGACATTTCGACGTTCAGCGAGGAAAGCCGCTACAAGTTCCTCATGGGCGCCGTGGTTCCGCGTCCTATCGCGCTGGTCACTTCGCTTAGCGCCGACGGCGTTCTCAACGCGGCACCATTTAGTCAGTTCGTCGTCATTTCCGTGACGCCATCATTGCTGGGCATCGTGGTCCACGAGGGGGCTGCCGGGTACAAAGACACCGTGCGCAATATCCTCGCGTCGGGCGAATACGTGATCAACAGCGTGTCTGAGTCCATGGCGCGACAAGTGCAGGAATGCGCCATCCCGCATCCGCCTGACGTCAGCGAAATCGATGTCGTTGGTCTTCACACTCTCCCTTCAACGCACGTGGCTCCTGCACGCGTCAGCGAATCACTCCTGCAGTTCGAATGCCGCCTTCACAGGGCGCTGGACTTTGGCGATGAAACGTCCCGAACCAAGCTCCTGGTAGGTGAAGTGGTCGTTGTCCACTGCGCATCAGGAGTCGTTTCGGGACACCGGGTCGATCATCAGCAGCTCAACCCGCTGGGCCGCATCGCGGGGCGGAGCTACTGCAAGACTGGGGAAGTACTCGATGTCTGAAGGAGGCGCACAAATGGCATCGGGAGTGCCCGGTCATCGAGTACCTCGCGCGCTGGACGGGGTGCGGGTCCTTGACATGTCGGGCCCGAGCGGGCAGTACTGCGGAAAGATGTTCGCTGATCTTGGGGCCGAAGTGATCCTGGTGGAGCCAGTCGGGGGCTCTTCTGTAAGAAGGGATGGTCCATTCATTGACAATCAGCCACATCCGGAACGCAGTATTCCGTTTGCCTACTTCAACTCGGGAAAGCGCTCCATCAGCATCGATCTGGACCTAGCCGAGGGGCAAGAGATCTTCCGGAAGCTCGTGAGCGAAACGGATGTATTGATTGAGTCGGAGAAGCCTGGCGTCATGGCACGCAGGGGTCTCGACTACGTCTCGCTGACTGCAATCTCGCCACGACTGGTGATGGCGAGCATTACCCCGTTCGGGCAGGATGGACCGTACTCACAGTACGAGTCTGAAGATATCGTCGCGCTCGCACTTGGCGGAATGCTCTATCTCGGCGGTTATCCCGAGACATCGCCAATCGCAGCACATGGCAACCAGGCTTACCTGGCTGCTGCGCAGTTCGCAGCCGTCGCAGCGATGATGGGAGTATGGGCGGCGGAGGCCGAGGGACTCGAGACGCAAGGGCGTCACATCGATGTTTCGATTCAGGAGTGCGTCGTGATGGGCATGGAGAACGCAATCCAGTTTTATGACCTGGAGGGTACTGTCCGAAGGCGCGAAGCGGGGCAGCAAAGGTGGGCAGGGGCGGGGGTGTTCGACTGTGCAGACGGGCAGGTGTACCTGATGGCTGGAGGGATCGTTCCCAATCAGTTCCGGGTGGCTAATGTCAGATGGCTCATGGAGGAGGGAGTATCGGAAGCGGAGCAGATGCTGGCGAAGAAATGGGACAATCCCGATTATCAGGCGAGCGATGAGGCGAAACAGATCTTCGCGGAATTGTTCGCGCCCTTCGCCCGCGCGCGTACCAAGGAGTACCTCTACTCTGAGGGCCAGTCGCGTCGCATCCCAATCTGTCCAATCAATACGCCACGCGATCTGATGGAGAACCGCCAGCTTGCGTATCGAAATTACTTTGTCTCCGTAGCACACAGCCACACTGGGAAGCCGCTGACAGTGCCGGGGGCTCCGTACGTACTAGGTTCCACTCCGTGGGGCATATCGCGGCCCTCACCACGGCTGGGGGAGCACACCAGTGAAATTCTGAGCGTGCTTGGCTATGACATCGCCGCGCAGGCGGCCTTACTCAAGTCGGGAGTGACGAATTGACGAACCTTCCACTTAAGGGCATTCGCGTTGCCGATTTCACCTGGATTGGAGCCGGCTCGTTCACCACGAAGCTGCTAGCTGACTTCGGTGCGGATGTGATCAAGATTGAGAGCCGCGAGCGTCTCGACTCGTTGCGGCTGAGTCGTCCATTCAAGGACGGTGTGTCCGGCGTGAATCGCAGCGGCTACTTTGCCGATCGCAACACCAGCAAACGCAGCATCACACTGAACTTGAAGCACGACAAAGGGCAGGAGCTCGCCCGTCAGTTGATAGCTACGAGCGATGTGGTCGCCAACAACTTCACTCCCGGAACGATGGAGAAGTTCGGGCTTTGCTATGACGCGGTACGGCAAATCAAGGCGGATATCGTCTATCTTGCCATGTCGATGCAAGGCGCCACGGGGCCGCATCACAGATACCTTGGCTACGGCCTCACTATCGGGGCGCTAACCGGGCTGCAATTTCTTTCCGGATTGCCGGACCGCGAGCCTGCCGGTACGGGAACGAACTATCCAGACCATATACCGAACCCGTGCCATGCGGCGTTCGCAACGCTTGCAGCGTTGCGTCATCGGCGACGTACTGGTGAGGGACAGTTTATCGACGTGGCCCAGACGGAGCCGACCGTCGCCCTGCTTGGTCCTGCAGTCGTTCACCATGCGGTCAACGGCGAACTGAGCACACGAAGTGGAAATCAACGTCTGCCCGCGTTCCCTCACGGCGTGTTTCCATGCGCGGGTGAGGACAGTTGGATCGCCATTGCCGTACACAGCGATGCAATGTGGGGTGCGTTACTTGGCGTCCTGGGTGGACCCGCCTGGCTGAGGGAGCCAGCCTTGTCGAGGCAGGATGGCAGGGTGGCGCGGTGTACTGAGATCGACGCCGCCATTGCCATCGAAACGCGAAGCTGGGACGCGCAGGCGCTGATGGATTCGCTTCAGTCGGTCGGTGTGGCCGCTGGTGTTGTTAGAAATGCGGCGGACATTGTGTGCTCCGACCCACAGCTTCAATACCGCGGGCACTGGGTCTACCTCGACCATGCGGAGATGGGGAGCGCCATCTACAACGCGCCGCCCTTCCGGATGTCGCAAAGCGGTGCGACGCCGGTTTCGGCTGCGCCACTGCTCGGAGAGCACACGGACGATGTATGCCGCGAGATCCTGAGTCTGAGTAGCGTGGAAATTGAGACATTACGCTGTGTCGGGGCGCTGACATGACCGCGCTCCAACTTAGTGCGAGCCAAAGAATCGCGGCCTTTGCGGTCGGGTTTAAACCGACACACCTGACCGAGATGCACGTTCAGCAATGTGCCCGCGCGCTGGCGGACACTTATGCGGTTGCCCTCGCCGGATTGAACGAGCAACCGGCGCAGCACGTGTTCCAGTACATCGCGACGGTGCAGCCTGCTCTCGACGAAACGCGATACCGGGCCAGTAGGGGGCTGGCACGGCTATGGGGACGCGGCCGCGCAACGACAGTAGAACTGGCCGCATTGCACAACGGCGTGGCGGGGCACGCCCTCGACTATGACGATGCATCCTCGCCGATGAGTGGCCATCCTAGCGTGGCATTGCTCCCTGCGCTGATTGCTTTGGGCGAAGTCCGGGGCGTCACGGGCCTGCGCCTTGCAGCGGCATACACAGTGGGCTTCGAAGTGTTGTGCAAGCTGGGGCGGGCGATGGCACACGAGCACTATGCGCGCGGTTGGCATATGACTTCGTCAATCGGCACCGTGGCGGCGGCCGTGGCTTGCGCCTATCTTCTGGAGCTGGACGAAGTACGGATTGTGAACGCCATTGGCCTGGCTGTAGCGCAAACGGCGGGGACCAGGGAGAACTTCGGTACGGATGCGAAGCCGTTCCAGGCAGGCCAGTGCGGAGCCGCTGCGCTGCGCTCTGTGTTGCTCTCCGAAGCAGGATTTACGGCCTCGCCGGCAGCCCTCGATGGGCCAGCGGGGTTTATGTCCATGTATTCGGGCGGGAACGGTCTCACAGACGAACTTGAGACCCTTGGCCAGTATCCGCTGGAACTGATAAGCAGTGGCATCGAGATCAAGAAGTACCCCGCTTGCTATGCACTGCATCGGCCACTGGACGGCATACTTGATCTCAAGCGCGAGCACGCCATCACGCTGAGCAACGTTGTTCACATTGCCGTCGAAACGAGTGGCGGTGCGTTGGTTCCACTGATCCGCCACTACCCCAAGACAGGTACCGAGGCGAAGTTCAGTATGCAATACGGGATTGCAGCCGCAGTTGCGGACGGCCAGGTCGGGCTTGCCAGCTTCACCGATGAAGCTGTGCAACGGCCTGCGATTCAAGCGTTCCTGCCTCGAATAGAAGCGCGCGAATCTGCGTGTGCCATGGTTCCGCGATGGGCCTCGGTGAGCATCACCCTCAAAGACGGCACGGCCCTGCAAAGGCATATCGATGCGCTGCGTGGCGCGTCGCAGCTTCCTTTGACGAACGAAGAGTTGTCGCGCAAATTGGCTGACTGCATTGCGTTTGGCGGCAGCACGGTAAAGCCGGCTTCTTTGTTGGAGGTCGCGCTGGATATGGAGCGCTTTACCGTGAGCGGTCTGCTTGACGCCGTGGAGCGGCCTGGAGCAGACCGATCTTCCAGCGTATATATGCACAAGGAGCAATGATGACAGTCTTGTTTGATCTTTCAGATGGAGTCGCGACGATTACGCTGAATCGGCCCGAGGCCATGAATTCGCTGGACCCGGATAGCCTGGTCGAACTGAACGAGGCCTTTCAACGCGCGGAGCGGGACAGCAACGTCCGGGCCGTTATCCTGACGGGCGCCGGGAATCGCGCGTTTTGTACGGGGTCCGACCTCAAGAAGACGATGCCCCCGAAGGAAAGCTTTGCCGAACTCACGTTCGGCCGGTGCCAGCCAGACTACCCGTTCTCCGGGTTGGACATCGACAAGCCCGTCATCTGCGCTGTGAATGGGTATGCGCTGGCTGGAGGGATGGAACTGGCGCTCGCTAGCGATATCCGCATTGCGGCGTCGAATGCGCAGTTCGGACAGTCCGAGGTTCGCGTCGGCAGCATCCCGGCCGCTGGCGGCACGCAGCGCCTTCCCAGAATGATTGGCCGTTCGGACGCGATGCTGTTGATGCTTACCGGCGACAGCATCGACGCGCAGACCGCGTTGCGCATCGGGCTGGTGAGCCGGGTGGTCGAACCGGCGGAACTGATGGGGGCGGCCCTGCAAATCGCCAGACGAATCGCGGACAATGCGCCGCTTGCGGTGCGTGCCGTAAAGCGCCTGGTTCGCGACGGCATGGACATGCCCCTGGCGGCCGCAATCAGGTCGGAACAGTTCGTTCTTGGCGTATTGCGCGACACCCAGGATCGCATCGAGGGACGCAAGGCGTTTCAAGAAAGACGGCGCCCAACGTTCAAGGGGGCTTGAGTGGAAGTTCCCCGTTAGTACAACTTACCAGGAGACACCCGTGAGCAAGCTCACCCGATCGGCTGCGCGGCGTTCTGCGCTATGTCTCATTCTCGCTCTCGTTGCGACGGCTGAAGGCCAAACGGCAGTTGCACAAGGCATTGCGTGGCCCAAGGGTCGCCCTATCAAGTTGATGGTTGCCTTCACTGCGGGCAGTGCCACCGACGTCGTGGCGCGAGTTATCGCCCCGGAGCTGTCTCGTTTGCTGGATGCGACGGTCATCGTGGAGAACAAGCCAGGTGCCGGGGGATCTATTGCTGCCGGGGCGCTCGTGCAGGCGGAGCCGGACGGCTATACGCTGCTGGTGCAGTCGTCGGCTCATGTCGTGAACCCAGCCTTCTTCCCTCATTTGGCCTATAAGACGCAAAAGGACATTCGTGGTGTTGCATATGTAGGGACTTCTCTGTTCGTCATGGTCGCGTCTCCGGCAAAGGGCTTCAAGGATGTGAGGGACGTGGTCGTGCGTGCGAAGGCCCAGCCTGGAGGGCTCAACTATGGCTCTGGGGGCATTGGATCGGGAGCCCATCTGAACGGTGCGAAGTTTGCGGCGGCAAGTGGAATCAGCGTCCTTCATGTGCCGTCTCGCGGTACTGGCGAAGCGTTGACTGAGACGATGGCTGGTCGTCTTGACTGGACCTTTGCCCCGGCCCCTACCGTAGGGTCGCTGATCAAGGAGGGACGCTTGCAAGCGCTGGCGGTTGGGAGCGCCACGCGGTCGGCCGCGTTCCCCTCGGTGCCATCGATGGCGGAGGCTGGCTTCCCCTCGGCGGCCTACGCGTCCTGGATTGGCGTATTTGCGCCGGCCAGGACACCCAATCTCATCGTCGACCGGCTTAACGATGCCATCAGGCGTGTAGTGACCACGCCTGCGGCGAAAGCACGGCTTGAAGCACTTGGCACGGAGCCTCGACCCATGTCGCCTCAAGAGTTCGATAAATTAATTGGCGAAGAGCTGCACACCATGGCTGAGCTAGTCAAGGTCGCCAACATCAAACCGATGGAGTGAATATGCGTCAGTCGAAGATGAGGAACGTGGTGGTGGTCGGTATCGGCCAAACTGCGTTTGGTAAATTCCTGGATCGCAGCGTCCGTTCCCTTGCCGAAGAGGCACTGAAACTCGCCGTCGAGGATGCAGGTATCGACTACGGGCAGATTGGCATCACCTACTTTGCCAACGCGTTGTCTGGACTGATCACAGGGCAGGAGACTATTCGTGGCCAGGTTGCCTTGCGCCACACACCAGTGATGGGCAGGCCGATTTTTAACGTGGACAATGCTTGCGCCTCAGGATCGTCAGCGTTTCACCTGGCGTGGCTCTCAGTCGCTTCGGAGCAAGTCGACGTTGCGCTTGCGATCGGAGCGGAGAAACTGACGCACGTGGAGAAGGCTGTTACCTTTGGCGCCTACGCTTCCGGCGTAGATGTGGGGGAGCGCAACGAAATGATGCGCGCAGCGGCAAATGATCACTCGATCTTCATGGATATATACGCCGGCAAGAGCCGCAAGTACATGGCTGCGAGTGGAGCGACGCCAGAGGACTTCGCATTGGTGACGGTCAAGAGCCGGCATGGGGCGAGCCTCAATCCGTGGGCGCAGTTCCGTCGGGAAACGACGGTGGAGGAAGTGCTCGGTAGCCGCATGATCAGCGAGCCCCTGACTCTGCCCATGTGCTCGCCGATTGCCGACGGGGCTGCAGCTGCAATCCTCATGAGCGAATCGATGGCAAAAAGGTTGGGTCTTCGGCCGGTGTACGTACGCGCCTCGACGCTGGTCTCGGCCAATGGCGACGGGGCTGCCCCGATCTGCGCGGTCCGGGCCGCTGAGGGAGCGTACGCCAATGCGGGTGTTGGCCCACAGGACATTCATGTTGCTGAAGTTCACGATGCGTCAGCGCCGGCAGAGATTATGCTCTATGAGCACTTGGGATTTGCTTCCCGAAATCACGGCATAGATCTCGTTCGCCAGGGTGTCACATCCATTGGCGGAAGGCTACCAGTCAACCCTGGGGGCGGGCTGCTAAGTCGAGGCCATCCAGTGGGGGCCACAGGCATTGCGCAGATCATTGAACTCACGATGCAGCTTCGCGGTACCGCCGAGGGCCGGCAACGGGAGGGCGCGAAGCTCGCATTGGCGGAGTGCTCGGGTGGCCAGATCGGTGCCGATTCGGCAACTGCGGCGGTCACGATTCTTTCGGCCTGAGAGGTAACGGACATCCGTCAGTATCGCAACCCCAGGGAGCCCCTGGTGTGTTCATGCGGTGCTCACTTGAGATGACCTCTTCGTACCGATTGCCGTGCGGCTCCCGCAACGATAGGGCGGACCGATGAAACAGGTTCTTGCGACGGACATGCGCGCAGGCGCTCTATGAACCAGCGACCTGCGGGACCAGGTGGCGATGCCATGGGATAGACAGCCGACATCTGCAGGCTGAGCCCGCCTCGCGGCACCTCATCAATCTGCCGCCCAACCAGACGGCCAGCATTGATGTCGTCCCGGATGGTGTGTAGAGGCATACCCCCCCATCCGAGATCGTTGAGCAGGAATGCATGCTTGGTGAACAGATCCGCCAGTCGCCAGGTCAGGCCCGAGAAGACACCAAACTCTAGTCCGCCCGAGAGGTCTGATCGGTCGGTCAACACGAGCTGGGTATAACGCGCCAGTGCCTCCTTTGCTATCGGGCCATGAATTGCAGCTAGTGGGTGGTTCTGCGCGGCCACCATGAGGAAGGCGACGCTGGTCAGTCGTTCGGACGCCAGGGTCGATGGCAGGGAAGGAAGGGAGCCGACCACTCCTACTGATGCCCGGCCGTCAAGAACTGGCTGGTATGCACCGCCCAGTGCCTCGACGTAAAGTCGCAGTGGCACCTCCGGAAAGCGCTCCCTGAACGCCTTGGCCACGTCGGTGATGGCCTGGATCGGGAAGAATACGTCAACAACAACAGAGAGCTCGGGCTCGAGACCTTTGGACATTCCCTTGGCGCGGGCTTTCATGCCGTTAATCCCTGCCACGACGCTGCGTGCGTCAGCGAGTAACACCGTTCCTTCTGCGGTTAGCTTGGGGTATCTGCGGCTGCGGTCAAACAACGCCACGCCGATCTGACCTTCCAGATCGGCGACCAGGCTGCTGACCATGGACTGGGCCCGGCGCAGCTTCCTTGCCGCAGCCGAAAAGCTACCTTCATCGACTGTTGCGATGAACGCCCGGAGTTGATCCAAGGACACACCGTCAAGCATATGGAAACTTGTGAACCATCTGGAATGGAGATGGGTAGTATCAAAATATAACGTCTATTCAGGGGGTGTCAAGCGTGAGAAATTGTGCGCAAGGGTTCGAATGAACCCAGTTCCTTGCGTGGAAGTTCCCGTATGCAAGGGCACGAACCTACGTGAGGCTCTCCATGAAACTGTTGCATATCGGGGGGGCTGATGCAGATCGTGGCATTTGGCGCTACCAAACTCAGCCTGGACGCGCATCGCTTGCGCACGCGTACGGCCTGACGAAGATGCCCTGTCTGGATGTGGCCTTTACCGATGAGGGTGTGAAGGAAGCGCTTTGCGCACTGAGTGCGTGGCGTTCGCTGGCTCGGAGTGGACTCTTGTCGTCGCTGGACAATCACAGTAGGTGAACGGGATGGAGATTGGAATTGACAGTTTTGCAGCCGTTCTCCCGGAGTCCGGCTCAGGCGGCTGGTCATCGCCCCAGGACCGCATGTCGGCGCTTATCGACGAGGTCGAGATAGCCGATCGAGCCGGGCTGGATATTTTTGGTATTGGCGAGCACCATCGAAAGGAGTTTCTTGATGCTGCCCCGGCCGTCATACTCGCTGCAGCGGCCGCACGGACCAGGAATATCCGGCTGACGAGCGCGGTAACGGTACTGAGTGCCGCCGATCCGGTGCGCCTCTTCCAGGAGTTCGCTACGGTTGACCTCATCTCGAATGGGCGAGCGGAGCTCGTCGTTGGCCGAGGATCGTTCGTCGAAGCCTATCCTCTCTTTGGTTTGCGGCTGCAAGACTATGACGAGCTCTTCAGCGAGAAGCTGGAGCTGCTTCTCGCGCTGCGCGAGCAGACGCATCCGACATGGTCCGGCCGATTCCGCGCGTCGCTTGGCGGCCAAGGGGTGTATCCACGACCAGTGCAAGCACGGATGCCACTATGGGTTGGCGTGGGGGGAACACCTCAGTCCTTCGTTCGCGCTGGCGCACTCGGTCTTCCTCTCATGGTTGCCATCATTGGGGGGAGCTTCGATCGCTTCCGGCCCCTTGTGGATCTCTACCGCCAGGCCGGCGCCCGAGCGGGTCATCCACCGCAGGCCCTGAAAGTCGGGGTTCATGCCATCGGATTTGTCGGCGAGACCACCGCAGCGGCCAAGGACGCATTCTTTCCAGGATGGGCTTACATGTTCAGCGAGATCGGACGCGAGCGTGGTTGGTCCCCCGTGACGCGAGCGCAGTTTGAGGCCATGTGCGGCCCCGAGGGAGCGTTCCTGATCGGAGATCCCAAAGAGGTGTCAGCCAGAGTTCTTCAGGTCAGCGAAACGCTGGGCGGGATTTCGCGCATGACGTTCCAGATGAGTGCTGCATCGCAGAATCCTTCGGCCATGCGGCAGTCGATTCAGCTGCTTGGCACGGAAGTCGCGCCACTCGTACGCGACGCATGTAAGGGGTGATGATATGGGCGAGTTGATTGGCGGAAAGTGGTACCGCACAGGCATTGAAACGTCGATGGTAGATGGTACGATCCAGCGAAAGCCCTCTGTATTTCGCGGTAGGGTGACGCAGGACGGCCAGCCTGTTGACGGGGGCCGGGGTTTCAGGGCAGCGGCGAGCCGTTATCACCTGTACGTCTCACTTGCATGCCCTTGGGCTCATCGCACTTTGATCATGCGAAGCCTGAAGGGACTTGAGGATGTTGTCGGGCTGTCGGTTGTCCACTGGAGAATGGGCGAGGATGGTTGGACCTTCGAGGCAGGCGCGGGCGTGGTCGAAGACGCAGTGAATGGTGCCAACAAGCTCCATGAGCTTTACACCATCGCTGATTCGACGTGCACCTCACGAGTTACCGTGCCGATTCTCTGGGACAAGGCGGAACACACGATCGTATCCAATGAATCCGCCGATATCATTCGAATGTTCAACAGCGCCTTCGATGGGCTCGGGGCGTCCGTCGGCGATTACTATCCCCTGGCGCATCGTCGCGAGATCGATGTCATCAACGAACGCGTCTATGAGAACCTCAGTAATGGCGTCTATCGCGCCGGCTTCGCATCCACGCAGGCTGCCTATGATGCAGCGGTGCGCCAGGTCTTCGCCACTCTGGACTGGTTGGAAGAGCGTCTGACTGGCAGCACGTATCTCGTCAGCGAATCTCTGACGGAAGCCGACATACGCTTGTTTCCGACCTTGATTCGCTTCGATGCTGTCTATTTCGGGCACTTCAAATGCAATATGAAGGCGTTGGTTGACTATCCGCGCTTGTGGGAGTACACGCGTCGCCTGGCGCAGCATCCCAGGATTCGACCAACCATCGACTTCTCGCATATCAAGGGCCACTACTACACCAGCCATCCCTGGCTCAATCCCAATGGCATCATTCCGGCCGGCCCGAAGCGCGATTTCGATGAACCGATCGGTCCCGTCGTCTTTAATCGGAGCGTATATGCAGACAGTTTCCGCAAGTGGCGCCAGTGTTCCATCCCTCGGGGTGGGTACTTATGGTATGCGCGGTGAAGAGCTTTCCGGCATCGTCGCCTCTGCCTTGCAGGCGGGCTTCCGGCATATTGATACCGCGCAAATGTATGCCAACGAAGCTGACGTCGGGCAGGGAATCGCCCAATCCGGCTTGCCGCGGTCGGAAGTGTTTATTACTACCAAGGTTTGGGTCGGCAACTACGCTCCGCGCCTGTTCGGACCGTCGGTCGATGACAGCCTTCGCAATCTTCGTACCGACTACATTGATCTGTTGTTGTTGCACTGGCCAAGCCAGGACGTTCCGCTTGCCGACCAGCTTGGAGCGCTGAGCGAGCTGGTGCGTGTCGGGAAAGTCCGGCATATCGGGGTCAGCAATTACAACCGGGCACTGATGGCACAGGCCATCGCGCTTTCCGAGAAGCCGCTCGTCACCAACCAGTTCGAATACCATCCTTATCTCGATCAGCGTGTTCTGGTTACGGCTACACGCGACGCGGGTCTTGCGGTCACCGCCTATTGCGGGATGGCCGTAGGTCGTGTCTTTACCGACCCGGTGCTCAAGGAGATTGCCGTTCGTCACCAACGAGGGGTCTCGCAGATCGTACTTCGCTGGTTGGTTCAACAGGATGGCGTGATTGCATTGTCTCGCACTACCAGAATCGATCGGCTTGGCGAGAACGCCGCAGTTTTTGATTTCGAACTGTCGCCGGATGAGATGGCGGCAATCTTTGCCCTGGTCCAACCACGCAGTCGTATAGTCGACCCGCCTGGCCTGGCACCTCTCTGGGATTAACATCGTTGGGAAAGATACGGGTCATTGTGCCTGGTGCGACGATGGCTCGATGAGACTTTCTACGGTTCCCATGGTAAATCCTCTTTTATGAAATAGTTGAATTTAACCTGCATCGACAAGAATGAATTCGCAATCCTGGGTGGCGGTGATCTCGATGTTCTCCTCCTCCGAGATGGCAATTCCATCGCGCTCCTCGACGTGCATGCCGTTTACTCTGACGGCACCTTTCGCAACGACAAGATACGCATACCTTGTCCGCGATATCGTGTAGGCGATGGTTTGCCCGGCCTGCAACAGGGCGCCTAGCACGCGAGCATTTGCATTGATGGGCACCGCCTCGCCATCGTCAGGGAATCCACTAGCCAATGGTACAAGTCGGCCTGCCCGTTCTGCCTTTGGAAATGGCTTGGATGCCCACTTAGGCTCGATCCCGCGCTGCGTTGACCGTATCCAGATCTGGAAGAGCCGTAGCGGCGAGTTGCCGGGGTTGTATTCCGAATGGCGTATCCCTCTACCCGCGCTGAAGGCCTGCACGTTGCCCGCGGTGATCTGTCCACGGCTGCCCAAGGTGTCTTGATGCTCAAGTACGCCCTCCCTGACATAGGTGACGATTTCCATGTCGCGGTGGCCGTGCATCGGGAAGCCGGTTCCGGGTGCGATCTCATCGTCGTTCCACACAACCAAGTCCCCAAGCGCGGTATGTTGGGGATTGCCTTCGGCACTCACGGCAAAGTGGTGCTTTGCCTTCAGCCAATCCAGATTCGCTCCATCAAGGGATGGCCACGGTCGAAGCTGCAGCATGATGGCTCCTGTACGCTGGTTACATAGCTAAAAAGAAGTTCAGTGCGAGAAGACATCGGGGCCTGTCTGTCCTCTCGAATGCGTAAATCAACAGGCGATCGATATTGGTAGGTTATCCCTGGGCGCAAAAGCTGAAAAAGGTGCCAGGATAGAAATGATCTTTGCCTACAATAGAACAATCAACAAGCAGCTATTGAGGCACGCCGTGGCGCCCGTCAGTGACCTGAACAACTTGTATTTCTTTGCGAAGGTTGTCGAATGCGGTAGCTATACCGCGGCGGCTGAAGCCTTGGGACTTCAAACTTCAAAGCTGAGCCGGCGTATCGGGGCGCTCGAAGCGGAATTGGGGGTTCGGTTACTGAACCGGACAACGCGAAGTCTGTCGCTGACTGAGGCTGGCAGGACGTTCCATGGGCACTGCGTTGCGCTAATCGCGGAGGCGCAGGCGGCGAGGGACGCGATCACCCGGACATTAGCCTCACCTCGGGGATTGGTGCGGGTAAGCTGCCCGACAGGTGTGCTACAGAGCGGAGTCGCGGAAATGCTGAACCGATACCTGGAGGCGTGGCCACAAGTCCAGCTCGCCCTGGATGCGACCAATCGCCGGGTGGATGTCATTGAGGAAGGGGTGGACATCGCGATCCGGGTGCGAGTTCCACCGCTGGAGGACTCCGATCTTGCAATGCGGACACTTTGTCCTTCGGGGATGGTTCTGGCGGCTAGCCCAAACCTTGTTCAGGCGCTAGGGGAACCTCAGTCACTTGATGACGTTGGCCGGATGCCAACGCTCGCGATGGCCAGTGCCGGGGACTGGCACGTATGGCGGTTCCGCGATGCCGCCGACAGGCGAGCCGAGTTGATGCACGCGCCCCGGCTGAAGACCGACGATCTCTATACCCTCCGCCTGGCAGCGCTGGCTGGAGTGGGCGTTGCGTTACTGCCCGAAATGCTGATTTCCGAAGATATTGCGAATGGGGGGCTTGTCCGGTTACTGCCCGATTGGGGAGCACAGGACGGTGTAGTACATGCCGTATTCCCGTCGAGAAGGGGAATGGTGCCTGCGATCAGGGAGCTGCTCGACTTCCTTGCTGCATGCTTCGCTGAAAAGGCGCGCCCCGCCCAGTGAGTGGGCCTGACCCATCTCGGCGATGCGTGCATCTGTGTGGAGTGTACTTGCTAGCGTTGGTAAGTAAGTCTGAGGCATCTGCCTGAATATTGAAGTCAAGACACGCGTCCAGGTGGCATCTCTCCCGGGGCGCGCGTCTTTCCAGGCACTTGCTTTTTTTTGCGCTACGGCGTGTTCGAAGCGCATCGGGTCGACGTTCGAAGAGCGAGGCGTATGGGGCCTGTCTAAGCAAAATCACAGAGCGCCTGTCCTCGCTTGAGCCATAGCCTTTGATTCACTGGCGTTGATTGCCAGCGCGTTTGTCGCTGGCCAATTGCGCTGGCCAATTGCGCTGGACTTGAACGTCGAAGGAGGCGGTCCTTTACGCTGGCGTCAAAGACTGTGCTGAGCAGCCGACGCGCTCGCGACTCCAATCGGCAAATTCAGCCAATGTCCGCTGGGCCTCGGGCAAGAACGGGAATAGCGTGAAGACGTGCACCGAATCCTCGACTACGCGTAGCGTCGTGTCTACCCCACTGGCCCGCGCCTTGTCAGCCAATCGCGTGGTATCGCTTTGGAGTACCTCGCCCTCCGTGGCAGCAAGGAACAGTGGAGGAAGGCAGCGGAGGTCCCCATACAGCGGGGATACGAGCGGATCAGTCGGCTCGTGCCCCTGGAAATAGGACGCGCCAAGCAGGCTCAACGAGTCCCGGTGCGCTGCCGGGTCGTCTCCGGAGCGGGCCTGGACAGTCGGATCGCTCAACGTCAGGTCGGCAAAAGGACAGACCGCGAAGATGCCGGCAGGCGCTGGCAAGCCAGCACTGCGGATCGCGATGGCCAGGGCCAGCGCCAGTCCACCGCCCGACGACTCGCCACTGAGGATGATCTGTCGAGAAGGGACTCCGGTAGCGAGAAGACCACGGTAGGCGTCCAGGGCATCGTCGACGGCGGCAGGATAGGGATGCTCAGGGGCCAGCCGGTATTCGACCGTGTAGCAGGCCCCGCCGACTGCAGCGGAAAGCCGATGCGCATATTCCAGCGAACTGCGCGCCGAACCGAGCACATAGGCGCCGCCATGAAAATGCAGCACGACGGGGTTATCCGTTGAAGCTTCAGCGGCGTCGACTCTGAGAGCCTGCACGCCGTGGAGTTCGACTTTCTCTATGGACACGTCGCGCGGCACCGGGAAGTGGCTCAGCAGCATGCGGTCGTAAGCCTCGCGCATGCCATCGTGGCCGCGAGCCACGTCTTCTGGCGTGAATGTACTTTTCCAGATGTCGAATGCCTGCTGGCTCTCGGGCCGCTGCATGCGCTTGCCCTCTCGGGCATTGGCGATGCCCACCACTTCGTCGGGAGTTTGCTGAGCTGCCAGGCGTTCGTCGTGTCCCCATACAAAGGCCCAGGAGGTCTCGGCAAGGGGATCGATACGAGCCATCCCTTTCCAGCGACCATTTCGTACGCGCATACGCTCAGGATCGGATTCATGCACCATTTTCACAATGGCGCGGGCACCGGCCTGTACGCGTGTGGTACGTGGTTGCCGGCGGCGTTCGTACTCGAGCAATCGTTCGGCGATACTCGCATTGCTCTGCCTTGCCAACGTGACCGCCAGGGTCCAGGCGTCTTCGATGGATTGGCATGCGCCCTGCGCGAGGAATGGCACCATGGCATGAGCCGCGTCGCCAAGCAGCGTGATGCGCCCGGTGCTCCACCGCTCAATCGGATCCCGGTAATACATTGCCGTGATAAAGCTGGTCTCCACTTGATCAAGCAATGCGGTAACCGTCGGCTCGGCTCCCTGGAATGAGCGTCGTAGCTCCTCAACGTCGCCGCTGGTGCTCCAGCTTTCGCGATGCACTTCCCCCGACGGCACGGATGCGAGAATGCTGTAAAGGTCCGGGCGCACCCAATACGAGATCATGGTGCGTCCCGGGCCGAACCAGTTGTTGCCTCGCACGGGAAGCGGCAAGCCTGCAAGCTTGTGGGCTGGGATCAACGCGCGCCACATCAGAATGTTGGCGAACTGAGTCTTTTCCGGCCCCCGAAGCGCCGCACGCACAGCCGAGTGAATGCCATCGGCACCCACCACAACGTCAGCCTCGACCCGCTCCCCGCCGACAAGATCCACCCACGCCCGATCGGCGGTCTGGCCAATCCAGGCTACCTTGGCACCGAGTCGGATAGCACTCGCAGGCAACCCACGCGCGAGCATGTCAATCAGGTCGGCACGATGAACGTTGTACATCGGCGCACCATAGCGCTTGGCTGCTTCCGGGCCGAGCGGCGCGAAATACAGTCGGCGGCCAGTGACCAGATCGCGGTAGTCAAATGCATCGGGCTGAGTGGCAACGGCAGCGAGGTCTGCCTCAACGCCCAGTTCACGCAACAGAAGTGCGCCATTGCTTGCTATTTGTATGCCGGCGCCTACCTCCGTCAATTTTTCCGCTTGCTCGAGAACTACCGCGTCTATGCCGTGGTGCCGCAGCGCCAGCGCCGCACAAAGTCCTCCGATGCCCGCGCCTACAATGATCACTCGCATGTTGATACGCTCCTTGCCCATAAGTAAGTTAGATGTTTTAATTAATATATATCGCTTAACTAGAGATGACATCAGTGAAAACCCTGCGAGTTGACGGTTTGGAGACGCGGGCTCGGCTCAAGCAGGCGGCACAGCGGCTGTTTGCCCTGCGCGGGTTTGACGGCGTGACAGTGCAAGAGATCGTGTCGGCTGCGGGCCAGCGGAACAACGCCGCGTTGCACTATCACTTCGGATCCAGGCGCGACCTGCTCAAGGAGTTGGTGCTCGACGGCGCTCAGCTCATCGATGCCCGGCGCCAGGCGATGCTTGACCAGATGGAGGCGACACAAACGCTGTCGATACGAGGTTTGATCGAGGCGCTGGCGTACCCCCTGCTCGAACTTGGCCAGCAGACGGGGCAGTACACCTACATTCGCATGATCGCGAGTGTGCAATTGACCGATCGCGACCTACTCCGGGAGGCGGTAGGCGACACGTGGAACAAGGGTTATCGGCGCTGCCTGGCGCACCTTGGGGAACTGCTGCCCCATATCCCGCCCACGATCTTGCATCAGCGCCTCTCGCTGGTTGGCATGTATGGCAGCGCAGCCTGGGCGGCGTGGGAGGCCGCCATGGACTTGCAGATTGCCAATCGATTCTGGGAGCCGGCTTATAGCGTATCCAATGTACTGGACACGCTGCAGGCTATGTTGGAGGCGGCGCCTTCCGCGTCGACGCTCGAGCTGCTTGCGCCGTCACCTGCAAGCAGCGCGCAAACGTCCCCACCGAAGTAGAAGGGCTGGCGCAATGCACGTGCGGGTCGGCAGCAGCCGGACGTGCCACGACGATTCGGGTGCCGCGAGATTGATTGGGTAATCAATAAAGTGACTTGATATACCCTTTATCTGCCAGCATAAGGCATGGAGCGTCGCAATTCTCTGTTAGGCATCTCTGTTAGGCATGAAGTGTCAATTGCGACATCTTATGGTTTGCCTTCTCAGCATTCGTTGTTCTGCTGGGTACGTAGTATCACCTAATGCTGCGATGCGCCATTTTTCTTTGCTATAGTAGGGAAAACCCGATGAGGGTTATCCCTGAAAGGAAGAAAGCCATGAACACCCAATCCGACATCAAGATGACCGACCAACTCGAACGCGAACTGATCGAACGCGAACTTGGTCCCCGCAGCCCGGCCTTCGTCGACGACGTGAAGAGCGCCATCGCCGCCGTGCAATCCGTGCTGAGCCGCCTTCAGAACCAGGCACGCAAGGCAAAGATCGTCTTCGCAAACGGCTGATCGCCCGAGCACCGACATCAAGAATCAAGAGTGAATGCTGCTGTAGTGTGCTGTAGTTGACTGTTGTTGTTTGTTGTTGATGTATGTAGTTTTGGTTTGACGGCTTTCATGCTGCCCATCGCGGCGATGCGCTAGCGCATCCGTCCTGGCGAGGGCGGGCAGGCGGGCACTACGTCAAACCGGCGCGAATCTCTCTCGCGCGGCAAGACCGGCCAACGCGTCGCTCCAAGGAGCGCAGCGCTTTTTGGCCGGTTTTTTTATGGGCACCTGCATCCGCAGTGCGCCTTTGTGAGATCGCTTCACAAGCCTTGCGAGTCATTTTCCTTTTGCGCTCGCGTCGGATGACGCTATGGTTGAGGCCCCCCGTGCTTCCTCCCGGTCTTCCCGTGCCCACCATCTCCCCCCGCTTGCTGCTCTGCCTGCTGATTACGTACCTGGTCTGGGGCACGACTTATCTGGCCATCCGCTTCACGCTGGAGAGCTTTCCGCCGTTCCTGATGATGGGCTCGCGCTTTCTTTGCGCCGGCTTGTTGCTGGCGCTGTGGCTGCGCTATCGCGGCGCGGCCATGCCGACGCTGCGCCAGCTGCGCAATTGCGGGGTGCTGGCCGCATTCCTGCTGGTTGGCGGGATGGGGCTGACGGCGGTGGCGGAGCAGACCATTTCTTCCGGGGCGACCACCGTGATGATCGGTGCGATGCCGATCTTTGGCTTGTTCTGGGGAATCCGCTTCGGCGCGCGGCCGCGCTGGTACGAGGTGCTGGCCATTGCACTGGGCAGCGCGGGCATCCTGGTGCTGACCGGCGGCGTGGAGTTTCGCGCTAGTGCTACCGGCGTCATGGCCTTGCTGGTGGCCATCGGCAGCTGGTCGTTTGGCTCGCAGATCGCGCGGCGGCTGGATTTGCCGCAAGGCGCGGTGGCGTTTGCCGCGGAGATGTTGCTGGGCGGGGCGATCTTGCTGACATTGTCCGTTGTGTTCGGCGAGCCCTGGCCGCGGACGGTCAGCAGCCAGGCGTGGTGGGCCTGGGTCTACCTGGTGGTGGCTGGGTCGCTGGTGGCGTTTTCCGCCTATATGTACCTGGTGGCAAACGTCTCGCCGACGGTTTCCTCGAGCTATGTCTACGTGAACCCGCCGGTGGCGCTGGCAGTGGGCGCGTGGCTGGGCAGCGAGCAGATCGCGCCGCAGACATTCGGCGCGGTGGCGTTGATCCTGGGGGCGCTGGCGGTGCTTAGCCTGGGTACGTGGCACGGGGCGCGGGCGGTTGCGGCGACCTGAGTGAAGGTTGCCGCCCGCTTGTCAGGACTCCGGATTCAGGACTCGGACTGTTCCTCGATCCACATCGATAGCCGCGCCTTGTACGCTTGCTGGATGTGCCGGCGCGTGATTTGCTCGGCCAGCGCGGGATCGCGTTGCTCCAGGGCTTCCACCAGTGCGATGTGCTCTTCATAGGAGACCCGGGCGCGTCCCGGCAGCGCCAGCGTGGTGCGGCCCAGCAGCGCCATCGACTCGTGCAGCGAGCGCAAGGTCTTGAGCAGGTAGCGGTTGTGCGCGCAGCGGTGCAGCGTTTCGTGGAAGAGCCGGTTGTTGGCGGCGAGCTTGTCGGGCTGGTCGGCGATGGCCAGGTCGCGCTGGACGATATCGCGCAGCAGCGAGATTTCCACATCGGTGGCGTGGCGCGCGGCGAGCGCGGCGGCGGTGCCTTCCAGCACCTCGCGCATGACATAGAGCTCGCTCACCATGCTGGCGTCGAGCTGGGTCACCATCATGCCCCGGTTGGGCTCGTTGACGACCAGGCCTTCGGATTCCAGCCGCGACAACGCTTCGCGCACCGGCGTGCGCGACAGCCCCAGCGAGGCGGCGAGTTCCACTTCGCGCAGGCGGGTGCCGGAGGGCAGTTGCCCTGCCTGGATCGCGTTGCGCAGGTGCTGGTAGGCCCGCTCGGCACGGGGCAGTGAGGCGTCGGGACCGGTGCCGGCCGCGCCGGCTGGATCTGCGGAAATCATTGGGCGGGTGGGATCCCGTTGTAGTTGTTCGTTGTTGCGCATGGTTGTGCGTTGACCTGCGTCGCCATGATACCCGCTCCAGGCCCGGCAACATCACGCCGGCGCAATGCCGGTTACCGGCGGCGCAAAGCGCAATCGAGGTGACGCCTGCTGCCTGCCGGGTATCCGGTCCTACGCACCAGAACCGCTCGGCGAGTTGAACGGGTGGTACTGGTAAAGCCAGGTTTCCGACAGCGGCTTGCCGTCAAGGCGCAGGAACAGGCGCAGGTCGACCGGGTCCTTGCCTTCCGTCGTGAGGTCGAACTGGGCGCGCCAGTGCCCGGCCACGCCATTGGGCACGGGTTCGGTAAACACATAAGAGAAGCTCCCGCGCGCGGCGGTCAGCACGGCTTCGGGTTTGGTGCCGAAAGGCAGCTTCTCCAGCGGGCCGCCCTTGAATTCCACCATGAATTTGCGCACGCCCTGCGGTCGCGGCTGTCCGGGTTGCCCGCCGTTGCCCAGCCGGGTGGCGACGCAACGCGCCAGCGGGCTTGGATAAGGCTCGTCGGCCAGCCAGTGCAGCCGGTAGCGCAGGCGGAAATCGCTGCCGGCCTTGGCTGGCGCCTTTGGCACCCACATGGCAACGATGTTGTCGTGGATTTCGTCGTCGGTGGGAATCTCGATGAGCTGCACCGCGCCGGCGCCCCAGCCGTCGCGCGGCTCGACCCACAGGCTGGGCCGCCGTTCGTAGTGCACGCCATCCTGATAGTGATCGAAGTTGCGGTCGCGCTGCAGCAGGCCGAAGCCGCGCGGATTGTCATCGCCGAAGCTGGAGGCCGTGGTGCGCGGCGGGTTGTTGAGCGGGCGCCAGATATGCTCGCCGGCCCCGTTCCAGATGGCCAGGCCATCGGAATCGTGCACCTCGGGGCGCCAGTCGACGGCGTTGCCTTTGCTGGCTTCGGTGAACCAGCACATCGACGTCAACGGCGCGAGTCCCAGGCGGGCTACGTCCTTGCGCAGGAACAAGGCGCAGTCGATATCCATCAGCACGCCCTTGCCGCGCTGCATGACGAAGCGGTACGCGCCAGCCACGCTGGGGCCGTCGAGCAGGGCATAGACGGTGACGGCATCGCCGCCGCTGTTTCCCGTGGGCGTCTCGAAGTAGAAATGCGTGAAGTTCGGAAACTCCTCCGGGCGGCCGGCCTCGGCCACGTCGATGGCAATGCCGCGCGCGGACAAGCCGTACTGGTAGAGCTCGCCGATCGTGCGGAAATACGAGGCGCCCAGGAATGCCACCCAGTCGTTCTTCTTCCAGTCCAGCTTCTTCTGGTCGCCCAGGCGGCTCTCCTGGAAGCGAAAGCCGGCAAAGCCGCTGCCACGCGGCAGCTTGCGCGCCGGGCTGTCGGTGGGCATGTCGAAGTACGAGCCGTCATACACGATCTCGCGCGCCACCGGCATTCCCTTGGCGCTGTCGATGACATGCATGCGTACCGGCTGGCGGAAGAAGTTGCCCAGGTGGAAGAACGTCACCGGAAACTGGCCGGGCCCGTCGGCGAACAGCGCCTCATCGGTCTTGAAGCCGATCTTGCCGTGGGCTTCGTAGTCGATCTTGTTCAGCATATCGGCGGGTGCCGTGGCGGGGGGCACGTAAGGCTTGCCCGCTATGCCGCGGGCGCGTTCGATCAGGGCATCGAAACTGAAGGGGCGCGCGTCGCTCAGCTTGATCCTGCCGGCAGCCAGCACTGTGGGCGTGATGCCGAGGGCCGCCAGGGCGGCGGAGGCAGTGGCGGAAACGAGCAGGGTGCGGCGATTCATCATCAAGGGCAAGGAGGTCCTTGGCGCGATGGCGCTCAGTGGGCAGATCATAAAAGACGCGGCCAGAATCGGAAAGTTCGTAAAACGATCGGGGAAAGGGCCTAAAGGGGCAGTTCTTCATTTGGGAGCGTTGGATAGGGCATGCCGTAAGTCTAGGCAGGCGGCAGATTGAGGTTGTACTCCTTCTCAGTGGAATATAGTATGGGATATATCAATGCATGTACGCATAAAACCACCGGGAGACGACATCATGAAAGTGTGTATCTATGGCGCCGGCGCGATCGGCGGCTATCTCGGCGTCCAGCTGGCACTGGCGGGCGCCGAGGTCAGCCTGGTCGCACGTGGCCCCCATCTTGCCGCCATGCGCGCCAACGGCCTGCGGCTGTTGAGCGAGGGCGAGGAGCGGGTAGCCAAGGTCAATTGCACCGACGACCCGGCCACGCTGGGGCCGCAGGACTACGTCTTCATCACGCTTAAAGCCCACTCCGTGCCGGGCGTGGTGGACCTGATGCAGCCTTTGCTTGGTCCCACGACGGCAGTGGTGACAGGCGTCAACGGCATTCCGTACTGGTACTTCCACCAGCACGGCGGCCCGCTCGCGGGCAGCACGCTGGAAAGCGTCGACCCGGGCGGGCGCCAGTGGCGCGGCCTGGGACCAGAGCGGGCGATCGGCTGCGTGCTCTATCCCGCCGCCGAGATCGTCGAGCCCGGCGTGATCCGCCATGTCTACGGCAAGAAATTCCCGCTGGGCGAGCCCGACGGCAGCAAGTCGGCGCGCGTGAGCCACCTGAGCGAAATGATGGTGGCCGGGGGCCTGGAGGCGCCCATCCGCGACAATATCCGCGACGAGATCTGGCTCAAGCTGTGGGGCAACCTGTGCTTCAACCCAATCAGCGCGCTCACGCATGCCACGCTGGATATCATCACCGCCGATCCGGCCACCCGCGGGCTGTCGCGCGCGATGATGCTGGAAGCGCAGGCGATCGCGGAGCGCTTTGGCGTGCGTTTCCGCGTGGATGTGGAGCGTCGCATCGACGGTGCCGGCGGGGTGGGGGCGCACAAGACCTCCATGCTGCAGGACCTCGAGGCAGGGCGGGCCATGGAGATCGACCCCCTGCTGACGGTGGTGCAGGAAATGGGCCGGCTGGTGGAGCAGCCCACGCCAATGGTGGATGCGGTGCTGGGCCTGATCAAGCAGCGTGAACGGATGGCGCAGGCGGCTTGAGCGCGGGTGCCGGGCCGGCTGGGAGGAAATGGTGGCGCCGGCCGGTTACGGCGGCGCACCATGTGATATACCATATACGCAAAACCGTTACCCTGGCAGCCGATTTATATCAATTGTGCATTTTGCTATGCATTCAGCTCATGCAATGGCTGCTTTTGGTAAGCTAAGCGGGAAGCCGCAGGCGACTGTCCCGTTCGCCGCGGCGCTGGTTTCAACAAGAGCCCACTCATGTCTGCGCAAACTCAATCCGCGGTCCAGCCTGCTGGACTGACCCTGTCTCTCCAACCCATCAACGCCGGCGCCAGCCTGCGCGACCAGGCGTACGCCATGCTGCGCCAGGCTATTGCCGACGCCGACATCTATCAGTCGACCGAGGAAATCCGGCTGGACGAGCGGGTCCTGAGCGAGGCGCTCGGCGTGAGCCGCACGCCCATCCGCGAAGCCATGACGCTGCTGGAGCAGGAGGGTTTCCTGCGCACGGTGCCGCGCCGCGGCATCTACATCATGCGCAAGACCAAGCGCGAGATTGTTGAGATGATCCAGGTGTGGGCCGCGCTGGAGAGCATGGCCGCGCGCCTGGCCACGCTCAACGCCAGCGACGACGAAATCGCGCAGCTGCGCCATATGTTCGACAGCTTCCGCGATGCCACGCCGGCCGAGCATATCGAGGAATACTCTGACGCGAACATCGCGTTCCACCAGGCGATCGTGCAGTTGTCGAACTCGCAGGTCATCATGGATTCGATCAAGAACATCTTTGTCCATGTGCGCGCGATCCGGAAGATGACGATCTCGCAAAGCGATCGCGCGTCGCGCTCCATCGTCGATCACCTGCGCATCATCGAGGCGCTGGAAAAACGCGACACCGAGCTGGCCGAGAAGCTGGTGCGCCAGCATTCGCTGGACCTTGCTGACTATGTCGAGAAGAACTGCGACTTCCTGGATTGAAGGTTGAGGAGATTGAAGGTTGAGGATTCACAGCAGTCTGATTCCGTTTCTAATTCAATAGTGAATTAATAATCCACGGCCACGCGACAATGGAATGGACACGTTGGCGGTCCAACT
>NZ_JBIUHC010000142.1:0-25855 GCF_044627735.1 Cupriavidus sp. CuC1
GCCAAACAAGGAGGCCGACGCCTTCAAAGAAGCCGCTTGATTCAATACCCTCACGTGACAACTACGTTGACAGCCGCGGCGAGGTTCGGGCTTTGTGTGGACTAAGTAGATTCGTGTCCCCGGGGCGGCAGCCAGGGGATGCGAGGCTGTAACGCACGCTATGCGACCGCTCGGCTTTTCGTCTGCTCTGACATCTCTTCGAGTCGTCTGCGAGACTCTCGTAAGCGGCGTATCGCATTGCCCCTTCAGTGTACGTTGGGATCGGAAATGTCTCGACACGGTCTGCCTGCGTGCTTGCGAATGGCTCTCTCGGGTATTTCGAGCGGGCGGGCCAATTGTGACGTCGTCAGGTGGACACCATAGTTTCGAGAATTTACGCGCGGTAAAGGAGTTTCATCTTTTCACGCCTGCTCACCTTGAATGACCACTTTGCAGAAGTATGGGTGTCTCTAACGGTGCAGGCGAATTGAGCCCCCGCTGGCTGGCATCTCCAGTGATCAAAACTTACAGGACAGCAAGACTCCCTGGTCGGCTCCACATCTGATCACATCCCACACGCGCGCATTTTGGAAATAACCGGTGTGCGCTGCAGCCGGGTCCTCAAGTAGGCCCAACCAACGGGTTGCGTTGTTCACGAACACGTTGGTCACTTTGATGTCGGGCATACATGGATCGCCCGGAATTTTGCGGACATACCACTCCGGAATCGCCCAGCTCAGTAGGTCATTGGTATCGTTGAACGCCACCACGGTCAGAGATTGAGCGGGTGATGCACCTGCCTTCACTTCGCCCGTCTGGCGCAGTACCTCCTGGGCAACTGCTCTGGCTTGACCGAAAGCCTTAAGCGGGTTAGTGCACGTCGCCATAGATAGGTCATCGGACTCACCCTGCCCTTTTGGCAACTCAACAAAGACGCCCTCTGGCACCTTCAGCCACGGCATGTCAAAGCGACGGGCATAAGGCTGCGGACCGTCCTGCGAAATCACCAGGGGATGCTCATTCGCGAGCCCCAACAGCGCCAATTGGTTTGCCATCATGTAGACGACCGGTGTGTTAGCCATCATGCGCTGTACGAAAGGACGGGACCCACCCCACTCGTCGTCCGTGAAGACATTCCCAGACGGACTGGACGCGTGCCCTTGCAAACCGAGAAGGGTGTCATAGATGATGCGGCTGCCCAGACTGTGCGTTAGAAAGATGTACCTCGTGCGATCGTTGTCGGACGGTGGGGGCCACACACAGGTCATATCGGTGGATTGATCGGTCAACGCGTGGCACAAGGCATCGGCCACCCCGCGTTGAAGCACCGTTCCGTAACTACCCATATAGAGGGCAGCATCGGCCAAGCTACGGTCGAAAACGTGTTCCTTGACGTAACCATTGAGCAATGCGCGGGATGGGGCGCTGCGGAACGGATTGTCTTTGGACTCAAGGCACGGCAATGAATCATCCTTGAAATCACCGTTATCATCGTAGCGCAACTGCGTAGTCTTAATCCATTGAGTCAAGGGTGACCATGTAATCTCGATGGCATCGATAGTCACGTCAGTTTCGGTCGATGGCAACCGGTAGAGGTACGTCTGCTTGACTACGGTCAAAAATGACTTCTCGTCCGCAGTCTTCAAATGCAAGAAATTAGTACTTAGGATCCGGGGAAGCGTTGATGGCTCGCCCTGGGGGCGCAGACCGGTCATGCCTTGAGCCTCCTCCGACAACCAACCGTATCGTCCGAGCGCATAGTTCGGGCAGTGATCGCCAACCCCATGCAAGATCACCAGTTTGACGGGCGAACCGTCTTTCGGAAGGAAAGTCTCGAGCGGGGGCACGGATCCGGTTGGTGGCCCCCCATTCTTGTCCGACGGATCCGAGATAACCGGCATCGTGCAAGCCGTCAACAACATCCCAAGCACGCAGCATATCAACTGCGTCGACAGGCGGTGCCATAGGCACTCTTGCCGTCGCTCTAACACGGGGCTAATCGCTCTATGAAGCATGGAATCCTCCCGTCATACCAGACCCTATATTGCCGGATTATCGGCGAGGCACGCTATGCGCCTCGGCTTTCCAAGTCTCCGCATGTCCGGCACAAACCTGTCTTTTAATGCTTGAAGGCTACGCGGTGGCTTGTGGGAGCAGACATGGGCCGCGGCCCCTCACGCCACTGCGGAGGCCACAGTGCTCCGGCTTCAGTCGTATCCCGCTGCCGAACGAGATGCAAGAGACTGGACTGTACTCATATCGGTCGCTTGGAAGAGCGTTTCACCTGACACTAAGAAATATAGGAAGCTTCGGATCAGCCTAGAAATGCTCCGGCAACGTGCAGCACATGCTTCATACTCGGCAGAATCAGTCAACTAAAGATGTCGCGAAACATCAACGCGGACGCTCCAGTAGGGGCTTACACCGGCGGGAAAGCATCTAGTAGGACTAGATGCACACGAGCAAATCGAAAGAGTAAAGTCAGAAATACTGTCTCTATTGGCCCCCGCCCAGAAGGCCTGATTCATTCAACAGGCGTTTGACGCGCCCACTAACAAGGGCTTTGTTGTAGCCAAGATCATCCTCGAATCGATCGACGCCGCCCACATGCACCCCGATCGGTGCGCCATCAGCGAGATCAATAACCGGGCTTCCGGAATTCCCACCGGAGGTGTTTGCCTTATGCACAAAAATTCCATCCACAGTAACCGCCTCGGCGCCAGTGAACCCTTCCGAAACCCGCTTATACCCAAACTGGGGGGTCTTGGTTGTTGGTGTTCGAAAATATTCGATCTGTTCCGCGATAATCATATCCCGCGGTGGCCCAGGATAGCCGATCACCGCAACCAGCATGTTGCCAGCATAATCCTCATTGGCTCGGTCGGCAAAAACGACTGGTTTCGGATATTCTGAGTCGGTCGACGTCAGGAGTATCGCCAGGTCGTCGCCGTTACTGGCAACGTCGAATACGGCGTTGATATAATAGGATCGCGGTGCGTTCGGAGTCACGCAATTATCATTTGTCCCTAATGCATATTCCTTGTCAAAAGTAATTTTGGTATCCGGTAGCGTAGACCACTGCTTAGTTACGGGATCATAGTTGGCAATTTGCTTGGCGACATGCAAGTTTGTTAATACGTACTGCTTACCCACGACGGTCCCCGTACCCGCAGGGCGGCCGCCGACCTCAATTACACCGATGCTCCGCCCCAGTCGGGTGAGGCTATCACCTGCCTGCCGAATCCTCGCGCCCCACTTGAGAGGGTCGTTTGGCGTCCAGAATTGGTCCTTGCACATCAAAAAATAAGGGTTCGATGTGGCGGCATATGATTCCGCCACAGCAGCGCTCACCGATGCACTATTTCCAACCGCAAAGTCGTATGCCTGGCGCTTAACGGTGATCGCCTCGTTAAGGGCGTTTATCTCGGTCGAAATCTCGGCCGTTCGCGGCTTGATTGCGAGGCGGCGTTGCAACTGTGCTTCAAGCTCTTTAATTTGTAACAGGATACTTCCGCTCAGCGCACTACGCTGAAGATCAGTCTGCTTGGCGACGGTGTCACGCAATGCTGTCGAAGAACCCCCTCCCGCCCCAGATGCCACTATTGGTGTAGTGGGATTTCGCGCCACGGGGCCATTGGACTCCGGCAGCGGAGTCACATTAGGTGCGTTGACGAGTGCCGCAGTGCCTGATGCCTTTTCAATGGCTTGCGTTCTCTTAACCTCGCCCATCATCTCCAACGTCTTGAATGCGCCACCAGTTATATCAAAGAGACCTGCAGCTTGTGCGGCCGGAGCGGAAGACAGCACAAGGGCAGTAGCAATACTGGCTACCCACATTGCCCGATCCATATGCCCTCCCTTTTATTGATTGGAGCCCCATGCCGTACTCACCCCCTTTCCTGCTTGTATAACCTTGTCATAGGCATCCTTCGCACTCTTTATCTCGCCACCAACTTCAGATAAGTATTGAATCAATTCGTCTCTTGATATTTTTCCGTTCGCGTAGTCGTCCAGTTTCTTGTTTATCTTGGAGAACTGTAGCGTAAGCAATCCTGGTGCCTTTTGCGTACTGATTGCATCGTATTCGGCAAGGTCCGCATTGATTTTTGCCGCACGAGTCAAGATTTCAGTACGTTGAGTGGTAGTGGAGAGCTTCATCATGTCCTCAAACTCGAAGTACGGCAGTGCAAGCGCTATAGATTTTCGCCGCTCAAATGCCTTATTTAACTCGTCCGCACTAAGATCTTGGGTTAAAACTTGACCATAGATGATCCGATTTTTCTCGATAAACTGTTTTAGTGTTCCGCGTTGCTGCTCTTCGGTCACAACCTTGAGTCCCTGCTTTAGCAACTCCTGAACAGCGCCAATGAGTGCCGTCATTGCACTTAGCGCAGCCAGCGGCGACTCCGGACGGGCGGTGGCGGCTGTGAAACCCTTGATTGGCAAACTGGCTTGAATATTCCTACGACAAGTATTATAGATGTCCGACTCAATGGCGACGGACTCCAGCGGAGCATCCTTATCTTTTAGATTCCTTAATGCATCCACATATCCAGCGATCGAGTCATTTGGGGCTTCGGTGATCGCCTTGACAGTCTTTGCATATTGAGATGTAAATTCAAGGCCAGATCTGGTTTTATCAAAATCATCGGAGCCAGTACATACAAAATTCGCGAAACTAGCAGGAACTTCCTTATTGTTCAAATTTTCATTTGCTCGCAACGTCGGATTGTTAATATAAGCGAGCGCAGCGCCGATTCTGCGCACGCGCTTCACCTCATTAGCCTCCGTTGTCACGGTATCCACTGCCGCCTTATTTGCCGCCTCATATTCCGTCCCCATTTTTGCCAGACCACCGCTAGAAATACAGCCAGGCAGGCTTGCGATGACGAGAACAAGAAATGCAAATTTGGAACTTCGATTGCAAAGCATCTGCGGCTCCTTATGGGTTATTTATTTTGTTAAATTCAAAAGAAAAGCAGGCCTCTCCAGTTAAATGAAAGTACAACGAAATAATTGAAAAGTCCAGCCCTTTTTCGTAAGCCGTCGGCGCTCACGCATATCTTGGGGCCCCACCGGCGCTGACATGCCTAGACGTCTTGTCGGGTAATGGACTGGCGCGGTGCTCGGCGAACCCGGCCCGTTTTCAGCCCCCTCCCCATAAGAACCACTCGTGAAGTTTTCCCTCAAGCGGCTCACCCAGTGAGATTCATCGCAAGGGTTATATGGGTCCTGTCGGTATGGCGGCGTGGATACGAATGGCCGGTTGCTGATGGTCAACTTGACGCCCGCAGACATCGCCGATAGTACCGGGGCGTTGGCGCTTCTGGAGGTGGTAAAGAAGCGCTGGCCGGGACAGAAGTATCTGTTTGCAGATGGCGCGTACGATCGTCACACTTTGATGGATATAGCGCGACGCTCGACTTCGTCGAGCAGGTGGTGCGCCGTCACCTGGATCAGGTTGGCTTCGCGGTGCCACCCCGGCGTTGGGTAGTAAAACGTACCTTCGGTTGGATGATTCGCTGGCGTCGCCTTGTCAGGGACTACGAGCGGCGTCCTGATGTGTCCGAGGCTATCTACATCGCAGTGGGCGGGCTGCGGAAGGCCGCACGCGCGGCGGCCTCCGCGCGGTCTGCGTCATCCTTGGCTGACAGGCAGTCGGCCTCGGTCACAGCGACGTCATCATTAAGAAAGCGCATGGCAAGTGCGCGGTAGCGCGCGTTGGAAGTTCGTGCGTACGTTGGCCGTGCTCGCACATGCGGGCGACTATTGGCCGACGCGGACAATCAGATTGTCAACGTATCGCCGCGCCCAGAGAATGGCTTGATCCTGCGCACGCTGGCTGGCTGTGTAGCATCCGAGCCCCATGGACTCGGCGACAGACTGACGGCCCGAATGGTAGCCGCTCCACACGAATCCACGGGATTCGTACATGCCATCCCCTGCTGGCTTTGCGAGGCCCTCAATAACATAACCTCGGTATGTTTCGATGGACATTGGCTTACTCCCATTGAATCCGTATAGGACGAACTACGGTGTCCTGCCGCATGGGGCAGGCTCCATTCACCATCCTAGTACGCCTCGGAGTGGCAAGCAGCATACCTGCAATGCGTCGGCGAAAGCCGACACCTCCGGATACTGCGAACCCCACTTTCGAGGGGATTCCGTCATGGTCAGCGACACCACGCGTCTGATCAATGGTAACGACTTGGTCATCCGTATCCCCGTAGCGCATTCACCGCAGCCGCAGGAATCTCGATCTTAGATGGACTCGGGCCCCACGATAAGGCTTAGGAGGTCGTGGCTGTCAACGACCCGCGCCGCCGCGTCGCAACGACGGGCGCGCCGCGAGCCCCTCGCGCTATGTGCTGGAGGTTCGAGACGTATGTCCGACGGACCGCCTGACCGGTTTCGATGTCGTACTGCTCGGCTCGCACCGATGATGAGACGACGGCCGCTCGTGGGCGGCTAGAGCAGATTGACCGGCGGGACCTCGGTCTCCTATCGAAGTGTGAGTATGCTAGGTCTCAATTTCAACGAGTGCTCAATAAAGCCTAGCATGCAACGTCATGCTGCGCTCTTGGGCGCCGACTTTGCATTCCCCTCGTTATAGGGGTAGAAATAAAGATGACAGGGACAAGTGCGAGTCCATTGTTCCCCCCGAATTGCAACGCCGCCGAGTCAGCGGGCGGAGAGCCGTCGATGTGGTGGTCAATCGCCTGCTGAATGCGGCCGAATGAAGTTGCAAAAGCGCTGTCAAGGTCGGCGAAAGGCCCAGACGTGCCGCCAGCAACGGGTACGTTGGCGAGCGCCCCTTGAGACGTGAGGCGTACCCACAATGCGACAACGTGGAAACTGCCTGTAGGGTGGCTCTCGACATCCGCCGACATTTCAAAGCCACGATACACGCCGTTCCGTCGCTCCGTCATCGCCGCCCTCCAGGGAGCCCAAGGAATGCTAGCAAGATGCCCTGCGCCCTGCTAGTTTTGCGCTCGGTAAGTGGTCAATTGTCGGCCCATTCGCCGGACGCGATTAACTGTTCAACTCTACTCCATTGCTCCTGGAGGGTGGGGCGCCCAGCAGCGATCAATCTGGCGTTGGCCCGATCCATGGTCTCGCGCATCTGTCGGGCCAAATGAGCGACTTGGAGAGCTGCGCCAACGCCGATCGCGTCGGCGACTTCCTTGCTGAAAAATTTGTCCATTTGCGTCATAACGGGGCAGCGGATAGCAAGCTTTGGAGCAAAAGAATGATGGAGCCCCTAGTTGGGCAGCGAAGCCATCAACGGCTTGGTGTCGATGGCGGCCCTTGCAAAAGCTGCGGCTTCGTCTACTGCTTCCGCATCATTTCGGACCAGCCTGTGTTTCCGGCCATCACAGAGGAATCTGAAGGATAGGACTTCCTTCGCGCTCTCGGCACAAGGAAACGCGTGATACTTTGCGATCCAAAGGCCCGTAAAGCTCTGCTCGGCAAAGGCCGTCACTTCGAAGTCGCGATACTCGAAAAATTTGGCTGACATGTGGGGGCATCGTTGTTTTTTGGCCGTGATCGTAGCACGGATCAGACACCAAACGCCCCGGTCATGGCCCTCGGCGCCGCTCACGCCAGACTGTACATAAATACAGTCCCAATTGGGGCACCCAACTGACGGCTGTTCCGCCCATCATCGCTCGCCCAGTCAACTGGACCCGCCCTCGCGAGCCCCCTTTCCCTGCGTGGCAGCGTTCTGTCTCGTGCCATGTCGCCCGTGCGGACGCCCCTTCCCGACGCCTTCCGTGCCTGCCCCTTCTAACTTTTAGGGTGAAGTCCCGCCGCTTTCTTCCGTTATTGAACGTGTCGCGGTGATGCAACCTGAAGCCATTGTTGATGGCTGCATGCACATTCAACCAGCCGTTAGAATCGAAAAGTAGCCGTCGTCGATTTCCCTGGGATTTTTCGTGAGCCTCAATCATTCTGTTGCCAAGCGCCAAACCGATAGCACGCAAGCGCCAAGCCATGGCCTTTTGGATGACCGCCACCGGTTGACCCTTCCCATACAAATCAGTGCAGTGCTACTTGATCTCGCCTGGCTGAAGTGCATTGTCCGACTGAGCGCGCGCGACGGGTACAAGCTCGCCACCACATTGTTGAAGGTTGACCCTGTAGCGTGTACCTTCATCTTCGACGGATGCCGCACGGACGCCGAGCGGGATTTGCTGCTGACATCTGATGAGATTGCCGTCTCCGCCATACTGCGCGATGTCAAGATTGACTTCGTCATCGGAAGGCCATACTTGATCAATTATCAGGGCGGCCCGGCCTGTGCCGCAACCTTCCCCTCTCACCTCTACCATTTCGAGCGCCGTCGCCATCCCCGTGCACGACCGCAGGTCGCTATGGGTTACCGCTGCGAACTACAGGCGATGGACGACCAGCCTTTGAAGCTAGATATCGCCGACCTCTCGCTGTCCGGTGTGGGGCTTCGCTCGAAGGTTGCGAGTACGGACCGGTTTCCGGTGGGCACCATCTTGCAGAAGTGCACGCTCGACTTTCGCAACCAGGGCGAACTGGAGTTCGACCTCCAAGTGGTCGGGCACGGTCTCATCTGGGAAGGCCAGCGTACCATGCATCACATTGGTTGCACCTTTGTCGCAATCTCGCCCGGTCAACAGACCTTCCTCCAGCGGTTGGTCTACCACATTGAACTGGCGGGCCGCGAATGACCAGGATGCGCACCAATCCAGCTCCAATCGCATGTTCCCGATCCGGCCCTACCAAGTGCGGACCTTCGTTCGTCAGAGACCTTGACATTGGTCGTCTGTTTAGTCTCATCAGGCCTATAACGAGCCTCATGCTGTAGCTGGGTGCCGTTCAGTCACGCGCCGTGGTGGGCGCGACCTCCATGGGCGCCGTAGTGGCCCATCGGTTGTCCTCGTGCTTATGCATCGGTCTGCCGACTGGTACTACGGCAGGCCGCAGCGCTTAGCGGCCTGCTCACACCGCTCCCCCGCGCGCTATTGAGGGGCTGAACGGTGTAGGTGAGCGACTCCTCGACTACGCAGGTCTTTGTCTCGATTGAGGCGCGCGGGGTAGTGGCATGAAGGCCGCGCTAACGCTGCAGCTTCCGATACTCATTGAAATGTCGGATCGCCCGCATCCCGTTGCCGAGGGTCTCGTAGATACGAGCCGCGTTGAAGTGCGCGTCGGCAAAGTCCGGCGCCAATTGGATGCAGCGCTCATAGCTGGTGAGTGCCTCCCCGGGGCGTTCCTGGTCCTCAAGCGCCACGGCCAGGTTGAAATGGAGCAACGGTTCGCTCGGCAGCTGTGAGATGCCAGAGCGGTACAGTTCGGTCGCCTCGCCAAACCGGCGCGCGTCGCACAGCATGCAGCCCAGGTTGAGATACGGATCCAGGAATGTTGGGTCCTCCGCCAAGGCCCGCCGGTATGCTGCCTCGGCGTCGATCGGCTTCTCCGTTTCCAGCTCGGCACCGATGAGAAACCAATCCTGCGCGTCGGCCTCCGGCGCCCGTGCATCGTGCAGAGACTCCACGACCGCCGCGCCCGGTTCACCTGGCTCAAAGTCCATCAGCATCTGGCCCGACACAGCCTGCCATCCCCTACCCTCGTCTTTTGTCGCCACTTCGTTGCCCATCGCACGAATCCGCACACCGGTCAGCGGCTGGCCAGTGCCGCGAGAAGCCTTCACCCTCGCCAGCGCGCGGACAATCAGCCGCGTTGGGATCTTGGCGCCATGCAGCGAATTGGCAGTCCGGAGCAGCACCATGTCCTGAAACGTGAAGAGAAGCTTCCGGCGCGGCCCGCGTGTGGGCGTGATGATCCCCTCGGTGACCAGCCTGGTGGCCACCGAACGCGGGATGCCCAGCATCGTCTCGGCGTCCTTCAGGGTGTACGTCGGCATCGGCCCGTCACTTTTTCGCCGCTGAAGCTCGCTTGGCGGGAGCGGGCGCGGGCGCCGCAGTGGCACGCTTCCCAGTCTTCTTTCTCTTGCCCTCCGCTGCAGCCGCTGAGGCCGGTGCCTTCGTTCCGCCCTGTTTGCGCTGGGCCATGCTTGCGCGCAGGGCCTCCATCAGGTCTATCACTTCCGCGCCCTGCCGCGGTTCGCTTCGCTCCTCGCTCACGGCGATCTTCTTGCCGGCGATCTTCTTGTCGATCGCCGCCAAGATGCGGTCTTTCTCCTCATCCTTGTAGGCCGTCGGGTCATACCCTTCCACCGAGTTCTGTTCGATCAGCTGTTCCGCCAAGGCCAGCTCGGCTGGCTGGACCTCAGCTTTCTCCACGTGCAGATCCAGCATCGATCGGACCTCGTCAGCATAGAGGAGTTGCTGGAGCACCAGGCCCTCGTCGACCGCCCGCACCTGCACCATGTACTGCTTGCCTTTCCAGACCCACTGCGCGAGCGCACAGGTCCCCGTCTTTCGCATGGCTTCGGCCAACAAGTTGTATGGCTTACCACCGCGCTTGTCCGGGCCCAAGTAGTAGGCCTTGTCGAAATAGATGGGGTCGACGGCTCCGGCCGGCATGAATGAGACGATATCGATCGTGTGCTTCGCCTCGTCTTCCAACGCCTTCAGTTCATCCGGCTCAAACACAGCGTAGTGGTCAGCTTCGAACTCATAGCCTTTGACCATCTCGGACCGCTCAACCACCACATCTTCGCGGATGCACACATACTGCTGCTTGAGCCTGGAACCGCATCCCTTGTGCAGCAGATTGAAGCCGACCCCCGAGTTGCTTTCCGTGGCACTGAAAATCTTCACTGGGATCGACACAAGGCCGAAGCTGAGAGAGAGGGAAGCAATGGAACGGGCAGCCATGGCGATCACCGTACGGGTCGGGAGTACATCGATCTAGCTTAGATCGTGCCTGACGAACCTGCGGCGTTCCACTGTCACTTTGCGGATAGGCGAGCACTTCGTGGAAGAACATGTGCGTGTAATTTTTGTCGGACCTACATGGCGACCAGTGCGATACCCAGTGTCGGACAGCGGCTTATTGCCGTTCGCTTAGGACGGGGAAATACTGCGATCACACGATCACAGAGGACGGCGAAACGGAGACAGTCATGGCGAACAAGAATGTGCATGTCGTTCCACACGGCGATAAATGGCATGTCGTACGCGAGGGCGCCCACGAGCCCTCTTCTGCGCATGACGACCTAGAGGACGCCATCGCGGCCGGCACGGCGGAGGCAAAGCAGGACAGCGTCGAGTTGCTGGTCCATGGGCGAGACGGGCAGATCCGCATGCGCAACAGCTACGGGCACGATCCCCGCGAGGTGAAAGAGTAAAGCCCGCGCCGCCCGGTTTGTGAACTCAGTCCATGGCTAAGTCGGCATCTACCAACGCGCGGAGCCTGGAGCGATACCGTCAGAAGCGGGACTTCGCCGCGACGACGGAGCCGAGCGGCCAAGTGTCCGCCGCGAGCGCCGCCAGCGGCGCACTGCGCTTTGTCGTGCAGAAGCATGCGGCTCGCCGGCTCCACTACGATTTTCGTCTCGAGCTTGAGGGTACCCTCAAGAGTTGGGCGGTCCCCAAGGGACCCAGCCTGGATCCCGCTGAGAAGCGGATGGCCGTGCATGTCGAGGATCACCCGCTGGATTATGCGAGCTTCGAAGGCGTGATCCCGCCCAAGGAGTACGGTGCCGGCACAGTCATCGTTTGGGATCGAGGGACGTGGATGCCGGTCGGCGATCCGGTGGCCGGCTACCAGAGCGGCAAGCTGAAGTTCGAGCTGCAAGGTGAGAAGCTACATGGTCATTGGACCTTGGTCAGAATGCACGGCCACGGCGACGAGCGTCAGGAACCGTGGCTCTTGATCAAGGAGCGGGATGCGTTTGCGCGCTCTGCCGCCGAGTACGACATCACCGAAGCCCTGCCGGACAGCGTGCTGGCCCACGGCAACAGCAAATCGGCTGCCGGCGGTAACGCGAAGACTGCCGTGCCAAAGCAGCGTCGCTCGCGCCCGGGGCGGGGCCGACACGTACTACCCGCTGCAGCACGCCCCGCCCCCCTTCCGCTTGCGTTGGCCCCGCAACTGGCGACGCTCGCTTCCGCAGTACCGCGCAACGCCCAACAATGGGCCTATGAAATCAAGTTCGACGGCTACCGTTTGTTGGCCCGCGTCGATGGCAAGGACGTCCGCCTTTTCACCAAGAACGGCCATGACTGGACCTCTCGCCTCAAAGCCGTCGCGGGGGAGGTAGGCGCTCTTGAGCTTGACTCCGCGTGGCTGGATGGGGAGATCGTGATACTCGGCGGCAAGGGCACCACGGACTTCCAAGCGCTGCAGAACGCCTTTGAGAGGGCGCGGGTGGAGGATATCCAGTACTTCGTCTTCGACCTCCCCTTCTTCCGGGGCCATGACCTTCGGCACGTCCCTCTGGCCGAGCGCAGAGCCCTGCTGGAAAAGGTGCTGGCCATACCAGCCGCCTCGCGCGTCAGGTTCAGCGAGGCCTTTGAGGGTGCGCCAGACGACCTTCTTGCCGCTGCGTGCCGGATGGGCCTGGAGGGGCTGATTGGGAAGCGCGTCGACGCACCCTACGTCTCAGCCCGAGCGCCGAGCTGGATCAAGCTCAAATGCACGAAGCGGCAAGAGTTCGTCATCTGCGGCTTCACGGCCCCGAGGGGAAGCCGGCATGGCCTCGGCGCGCTCCTGCTTGGTGTGCACGATGAAGCCGGCAAGCTGCACTATGCAGGCAGCGTTGGAAGCGGCCTCGATTTGCACATGCTGACCAAGTTGCTCGCACTGCTGGCGGAGTTGGAAGTTCCAGCCTGTCCCTTCGAGAAGCCACCACCACGTTTGACCGGCCAATGGGTCAAGCCGAAGTTGGTTGCAGAGGTCTCATTCGCGGAGTGGACCAAAGAGGGTCGAGTACGGCATGCGGTCTTCCATGCCCTGCGCGCGGACAAAGAACCCGGCAGCGTGACACGGGAACGTCCAGTGGAAGTGGAGCCGCCGCGGCCGCCCCCGGCTCGCTCGGTGAAGGTCACCAACGCGGACCGCGTGATTGACCCAACGACCGGGCTGACGAAAGGCGACCTGGTCGGCTACTACGAAGCCATCGCGCCCCATCTGCTTCCCCATCTGCGCGGGCGCCCCGTAGCCTTGCTGCGGGGCCCAACCGGTATCGGCGGAGAGCTGTTTTTCCAGAAGCACGCTGAGGCGAGCAAGATTCCGGGCATGACGCTACTGGATCCTGCGCTCTGGGAAGGCCATCCGGCACTACTCGAGGTCCCACGCGAGACCGCCATCGTGAGTGCGGCGCAACTCAATGTGATCGAGTTCCACACCTGGAATGCGACCAAGCGCAGCATCGATAAGCCCGATCGCATCATCTTTGACCTGGACCCCGGCGACGGCGTGCCATGGCAGCACATGCTGGACGCCGCCATGCTGACGAAAGCGATGCTGGATGAGCTTGGCCTGGTGAGCTTTCTCAAGACCAGTGGTGGCAAAGGCCTGCATGTCGTTATGCCCATTGCACCCAAGCTGTCGTGGATCACGGTGAAGAAGTTCTCAGAAGATGTCGTTCTTCATATCGCCCAGACTATTCCGCAGCGCTTCGTTTCTAAGAGCGGGCCGCGCAATCGGATTGGGAAGATCTACATCGACTACCTGCGCAACGGCCAAGGTGCGACGACGGTGTCCGCATTCTCTGCACGCGCGCGGCCAGGTCTGGGGGTTTCGATGCCGGCATCCTGGGAGGAACTGGAGGCACTGACAGCGGGCGATCATTGGACGATCCAGACCGCCCTGCAGCGCGTGGAAGCCGCCGGCTACGTCGATCCGTGGGCGGAGTACGCCGATACTAGAAAGGCGCAACAAATTGGTGCGGCCATCCGCAAGCTAGCTGGCTAGTCGATTGGAGGATTTGCCATGGCAACCCTAGATGCGTTTCCTGCCGCGGAGCGCGAAGCCTTTACCAACGCCTGTCGTCGGCACGGGTTCATCGCCGCCGACTTTAGCGTCTGCGACATGACCGGGGAACAAGAACGCCTGGTCAGCGTGCTGAGACCAGAGACAGGTGTAGTGATGCAGTACGCGGCAGGGTCTCGTGATTCTTGGTCGACCAAATTCGAGCACGACCTAGCCATCCGGGTCTTCGGAGACGCCCCCGAGTAAAACCTCGACGGTGCCCGCTCAATACGCGGCTCTTAAGGCACTTTCAGGCTCGGGAGAAGAAATCCGTGACCACTGTATATATATACAGTAAACTGGGTTGAATGGACTCAACCAATCGCCATGCCGACGCCCAATCCAGAATCCATCCATCCTGCCCTTTGGTTAGCCGCCCAGCTGGCCCGGGCGAACGGTCGCACCGTCGCCACCGGCTATCCGGTGCTGACGGCCGAGCTGCCGGGTGGCGGTTGGCCAACGGCGTCGCTGGTCGAACTTCTGGTCCGCCAGCCGGGTGTGGGGGAGTTGCGCCTGCTGCGCCCCGCACTGGCGGAGGTCTGTAAGCGGCCTATCGCCCTGATTCAACCGCCGCAAACGCCTCAGGCGCTCGCATTGGCCAGTTGGGGCGTGCCGCCCGAACGTCTGCTGTGGATTCGCAGCCAGCGTACGGCCGATGCCCTTTGGGCCACCGAGCAGTTGCTGCGCGCCGGCACTTGCGGCGCGGTTCTGCTTTGGCAGACCCATATCCGCAATGACGCGCTGCGCCGCCTGCACCTGGCCGCGCAGAGTGGCGAGGCGCTGTTTTTCCTCATGCGGCCCCTGGCCTGTGCACGCGACGCGTCGCCAGCGCCCCTGCGCATCGGCGTTGCGCCCGCCGCCGGCGGCGTCGATCTCTCCTTCATCAAGCGGCGCGGCCCGCAGCAGGACCTGCCCGTGCGCGTCCTGCTGGAACCGTCGCCGATCCTGCTTCACCGTCATGTTGCGCCTCTGGATCTGCCTGCACCTCTCGTCCCTGCCACTCGAAGTCTTCCGGCCGAATTGGTCCACTGAGTTGGCTGTGGTGGTGTTGGACAAGGAACGCGTCCACCTCGCCTCACGCCTGGCGACGGAGGCTGGCGTCCGCCCGCAGATGCGCCGCGGCGGTGTGCTGACCATCGCGCCGGAGACCCTGCTATACGATCGGGCCCCGGAGAAGGAAGCCGACGCTCTGCAGCGTGTGGCCATGGCGCTCCTGCAGTTCGCGCCCAACGTGGTGCATGCCGAGGAAGCGTCCGTGCTGGTCGACGTGTCGGCCAGCCTGCGGCTGTTCGGCGGCATCCGCCAGTTGCGCCACCGCATGCGCGCCTCGGTCGCTGCGCTGGGTTTCAGCGCGGCCTGCGGCTGTGCGCCGACGGCCCAAGGCGCTTGGCTGTTGGCCCACGCCGGCGGTGGAAACACCCTCAAGATCGAGGCATTGGAACGCCAGCTGGGCGCCCTCGCCGTCGGCACCCTGCCCGCCGCACGGCCATTCCTGGAATGGCTGGATGGACTGGGGTGCCGTTGCCTTGGCGATATTCGCCGGCTGCCGCGGGCCGGGCTGCAGCGCCGGTGCGGCCGCGAACTGAACGAGGCGATGGATCGCGCCCTGGGCCAAGCGCCAGAGATCTTCGAATGGCTACAAGCCCCGCCAACCTTCTCCGCGCAGGTCGACCTCCCCGATCGCATCGAGCATGCGGAGGCCACCCTGCTCTACAGCCGCGGGCTCATCGTGCAGATGCTGGGCTGGCTGGCCGCGCACCACTTGGCGGTCACCAAAGTCCTGGTGGAACTCAAACACGAGCGCGGCCGCGAGGCGCTGGCGCCAACCGTCATCGAGATCGCGCTGGCAGAGCCCAGCTGGAGCGAGGATCACCTGATGCGCTTACTGCGGGAGCGACTGGCGCAGCTGCAGGTGGATGCCCCCATGATCGCGGTGCGCCTGTCTGTCACCGACGTGCAAGCCAAGGCGCCGCCGAGCGAATCGCTGTTTCCTGAGCCCGGCGGCACGCCCGAGGACCACGCCCGCGTGATGGAGCTGCTCGCGGCGCGGCTTGGCGCCGACAACATCCTGCGGCCGGAGCTGCGTGCGGACTACCGGCCGGAGGTGGCCAACGCCTGGGTGCCGGCCATCGGGAAACCCCGGCCTAGCGCGGCGGCGCCCGCCCTGCCCCGCCCGACCTGGCTGCTGGACAAGCCGATTGCCTTGCTGATCCGCGACCACCGCCCGTTCTATGGCTCGCCTCTGCGCATGGTGTCTCCCCCGGAGCGTATCGAGGCCGGCTGGTGGAGCGGCGAGCTCGTGACGCGCGACTATTACGTGGCCGAGGGCCGCGATCACGCCCATTACTGGGTCTATCAGGAACGCATGGGCAGCCGGGACGGCGATGAGGCCACGTGGTACCTGCACGGGCTGTTCGGGTGAAGGTGGCGGCATGGAATCCCTGCGCACCGGCGGCGGCTTGCCCGACTATGCCGAGCTTCACTGCCTCTCGAATTTCTCTTTCCTGGAAGGCGCTTCCCGTGCGGAAGAGCTGGTCGAGCGCGCCGTGCAACTGGGCTACAGCGCGCTCGCTATCACCGACGAATGTTCGTTGGCCGGCATCGTCCGGGCGCATGCGGAAGCCAAGAAGCACGGGCTCAAGCTGCTAGTTGGCGCATCGTTTCGCCTGGTCAATGCGGACGGCAGCCCCTGTGTCTCCTTTTTCGCCCTCGCCCGCAATCGCGAGGGCTACGGCAACCTCTGCGAGCTGATCACGCTGGCCCGTACCCGTACGGCAAAGGGTGCCTACCTGCTTACCCGCCGGGATCTGGATGCCCCGGAAGGTGACTACGCACACCTGCGAGGCCTGCCCGACTGCACGATCATCTTCACGCCGGAGTACTGCACGCCGGCGGAGCGGCTGGACACCCAAGCCGCATGGATCACGGCCACCTTCCCAGGTCGCGCGTGGATGAGCCTGACCCTGTTGTACCGCGCCATGGACGACATCCATCGGGCGGGCGTCATGGAAGCGGCCGCGGCCAATCACCTGCGCGTGGTGGCCACCGGACACGTACAGATGCACGTACGCTCGCGCAAGCCACTGCACGACGTGCTGAGCGCCATCCGCCTGGGCAAGGCCGTGCCGGAATGCGGGTACCAGCTGACCCCCAACGCAGAACAGCACCTGCGCTCGCGCCTACGCTTGGCCAATGTCTACCCGCACCGGCTGCTGACCGAATCGCTGCACATCGCCAATCTCTGCCAATTTTCGTTGGATGAGTTGCGCTACGAATACCCCGAAGAAGTGGTGCCGCATGGCATCTCCCCGGCAGACTACCTGCGCAGCGAGACCTACATCGGCGCGCACCGACGATTTCCGCAGGGGATCCCGCATGCCGTGCAAGCGCAGATCGAGCACGAACTGGCGCTGATCCGCGACCTGCAGTACGAACGGTACTTCCTCACCGTATACGACATAGTCAACTTCGCCCGATCAAACCGCATCTTGTGCCAGGGCCGAGGGTCCGCCGCCAACTCTGCCGTTTGCTACTGCCTCGGCGTCACCGAGGTGGATCCGGCGCGCGGCAACCTGCTGTTCGAGCGCTTCATCTCGAAAGAGCGCGCCGAGCCCCCCGATATCGATGTCGACTTCGAGCACCAGCGGCGCGAGGAAGTCATCCAGTATCTGTACCGCAAGTACGGCCGCACGCGGGCGGCCCTCGCCGCGGCCGTGGCAACCTACCGCCCGCGCAGCGCCCTGCGCGAGTCCGGCAAGGCCTTGGGCGTCGATCCCGCCATCGTCGACCTGGTTGCGAAGGCCCATCACTGGTTTGACGGCAAAGCGGACCTGCTCAAGCGCTTTGCGGAAAGCGGCGTCGATATCGAGAGCGAGCTGACCCAGCGGTGGGCCAGCATGGCGACCCAGCTGCTGGGCTTCCCGCGGCACCTGTCGCAGCATTCCGGCGGCTTCGTGCTAGCCCGGGGAAAACTCTCACGCCTCGTGCCGATCGAGAACGCGGCCATGCCAGATCGCAGTGTGATCCAATGGGACAAAGATGATCTGGATGCCGTTGGACTGCTGAAGGTCGATGTGCTGGCGCTGGGCATGCTGTCCGCCATCCACCGCGCGCTAGACCTCGTCTCGGAGCAGCGCGGCGAGGTGTTCGAGCTGCAGGACATCCCCGCTGAGGATCCGGAAACCTACGAGATGCTATGCCACGCCGACAGTGTCGGGGTGTTCCAGGTGGAATCCCGGGCGCAGATGTCCATGCTTCCCCGGCTGCAGCCGCGCACCTTCTATGATCTGGTCGTTGAGGTCGCCATCGTGCGGCCGGGACCGGTGCAGGGCGGCATGGTGCACCCCTATTTGCGTCGCCGACAAGGCAAGGAACCGGTGACCTATCCCAGCCCGGAAATGGAAAAGGCGCTGTCGCGCACGCTCGGCGTGCCGATCTTTCAGGAACAGGTGATGCAGGTGGCCATGCTCGCGGCCGGCTTCTCGGCTGGCGAGGCTGACCAGCTGCGTCGGGCCATGGCGGCATGGAAGCGCAAGGGCGGCCTGGAACGCTATTACGACCGCATCATCACCGGCATGTTGGAGCGCGGCTACGAGCGGGAATTTGCTGAGAGCATCTTCCGGCAGATCCAGGGCTTCGGAGAGTATGGCTTCCCGGAGAGCCACTCGGCCAGCTTTGCACTACTGGTCTACGCCAGTGCCTGGCTCAAGCGCCATGAGCCAGCGGCTTTCCTCTGTGCCATGCTCAACAGCCAGCCCATGGGCTTCTACAGCCCCTCTCAGCTCGTGCAGGATGCCAAGCGGCATGGCGTCGAGGTCCTGCCAGCGGACATCACCGTCAGTTGCTGGGATTCGACGCTGGAGACGCGCGAGCGCAGGCCGCCGGCGGTCCGCCTTGGCTTGTCCTTGCTGCGCGGCATGCGGCAAGAAGCGGCTCTGCGCATCGAGGACGCACGCTCGGTGCGCGCATTCACGAGCGCCACGGATCTGGCCCGCCGCGCCTCATTGGACCGTCACGACATCCAGGTGCTGGCCGCTGGGAATGCCCTCCGCGTCCTCACAGGAAACCGACGACAGGCCCTGTGGCAGGCCTCCGTTGCCGTGCCCGACAAGGACTTGTTGCGTCCCGCAGACCTGATGGAGGAACTACCCACCCTTGCCCCGCCAAGCGAGGGCGAGGAGATCGTGGGGGACTACCGGTCCATGGGACTGACACTGAACCGGCACCCGCTCGCGCTACTCCGTGCGCAACTCGCTGCGCAGCGCTATGAGACGGCATCGACCCTCTTCGGCTACCAAAACCGCCAGCTGGCGCGTGGTGCCGGCATCGTCACCGTGCGGCAGCGGCCAGGGACCGCGAACGGGGTCCTGTTCATGACCATTGAGGACGAAACTGGCACGGTGAACGTCATCGTGTGGCCATCGGTATTGGAGCGGTACCGCAAGGAAGTCCTTGGGGCACGCCTGATCGGTATCCTCGGGCAATGGCAATGCGAGGGTGAGGTACGGCACCTTGTCGCGCAGCGGATGGTAGACCTCACGCCGCTATTGGGGCGGCTGCCGACCAGCGGCCGTGATTTTTGCTGACTAGGCGCGGGGCTAGTTGTGGGGCGCTACCTGATACGATTTCGAGGATTCCTGGAGAACTGGCGATGTGCAACAACTACCTACCCGTTCAATCCCAGTTGCTGCGCGATGTCTACGGCGTCGAGCCACCTCCCCTCGACTACCCGCCGGAGACTTGGCCAGACTATGCCGCTCCGATCATCGTAGGCGGCGACGGCACGCGCCAGGCGCTGGTGGGCACATTCGGCATGGTGCCCAAGACCCGCATCCCACCGGGCGTGGCCAAGTTTGACACCACCAACGCGCGGTCGGAGACGGTTGGAGAGAAGCGCTCGTTCTCAGGCCCTTGGAAGAAAGGTCAGCTCTGCCTAGTGCCGGCCGCGAGTTTCTACGAGCCGTTCTATGAGGCAGGGCAAACGAAGTCCGTCCGCTGGCGGATCTGGCTCAAGGACGAACCCGAGTTCGCCATTGCCGGCCTGTGGCGCGCCTGGCCCGGCGAGGCCGGCGCCGAGGTGTTCAGCTTCACCATGCTGACCATCAACTCGGACACGCATCCGTTGATGAACCGCTTCCACGCCCCGGGCAAGGAAAAACGGATGATCGTGGTCGTGCCGCGGGCGGAATGGGACGACTGGCTGACCTGCCGTGATCCAGGGATTGCCCGCAGCTTCCTAAAGGCGTTTCCTGCTGAGCAAATGCAGGCTGAGCCGGCGCCAAGAGCGTCAAGGCAAAAGGCATCGGCAGGAAGTATCTGATGGCACCGGAAGAAAAGCGCGAACTGGCGGCGACGCTGTCTGCGACTGGAGCCTCCGCTGTGTTGGTACCACGCCTTGGCGATCGACTTGGACCATGGGCCCCTAAGCTGGGTGGATGCCATAAAAATTTCGCGCGCTGGATAGGTCTTCATGCTGACCACACAGCCGTGCGCGGTTGGCTGGATATCTCATTTCTAGCAATACCGCCTGCGCGGTGGCTGATGGCCACCGACAAGACCCCCGATCGGTTCAAAGGAACCCCCAAATGCTGAAGCGGAAATTAGTGCGGGCCCTAGTGATCTGGACGGGGGAGTGGAATCGCGAGTTGCATGAGGCGATCGAAGCCAAGGTTTTCGAAGAGTACAGACACTCGTTTCCCGCTGGCGCGAAGGATGCGCCAGAAACGATCGAGAAAATGCGGACGTTCTACTACAATCGCATGACCAACACAGCGAATACGTTGATTGGTTTAGTTGCGATCCTGGTCGCATTCGTGTCTCTAATTGTTTCAGCATTCGCTTTGCTGAAGTAGCTGTCAAAACGCCCCCAGTGCGGGGGGAACAGAGAAAACGCCCCCTCGACCTTGTAGGGAGCCCGTCAAGGCCCCATATTATGTTCTTCGTATCACATTGAGGACTGAAGGAAATGGCCACTGAGCAAGAAGCAATCGACGCCCTGATTCACACGCTCAACAACGCGAACCACACGATTGAACGAGTAGGAGCAGCGGAGGGCCTGGGTATCGCCGGCGGAGAAAGGGCGCGTGCAGAACTAATCAAGGTGCTCACAACGGCCCGTCACGCCGAAGTTCGGGCGGCAGCCGCAAAAGCGCTTGGCCGGGCGACGCATCGGTAACTGCCTGCCCGACGTCCAGCCTATCCAGACGAGCCGCCCCGGGCGGCTTTTTTGTCAAAAGCCATCATGCCGATAACGGCTATCGGCATGACGTTTTTGAAGCAGACGCCGCTGTCAGAAGCCGTATGGCTCGCGGCTCCAATCCTTCAGGACCCGGTAGTCGTACTCGGGCAACACGATGGTGCCGGCCTCGGCCTCGGCCAGGATTTGCTCCCCCGCCCAAGACCCAAGCCGATTGCCGTGCAACATGAAGAAGAACCAGGCAAAGGCGTGGCCCACACGCAGTCGAATCGGAGGAGCTCGTCCCATAGTGCTAACACGGATGCGCGGCGCTTCTCCTTGACCTCTGGCAGCGCTTGCGCGTTGTGGTCCAGGCGGGAATCACTGTCAGGTGGCGAGACTGGTCTTGCGGGTTCGTATCGTCGCTGACCTCGAAGACCCAGTGGTCGGTGAGCGAGGCGCCGTTCCGGCCCGCGCTCGAGCGATCCCAGTCAGCGAAGAAACGCGTGCCAGCCGCGGCTTGCGGTTGCGCAACTGTGGATACTTATCGAAGTACCGAGCTGAATGTTCCTCTCCGATCCGAGTGTTGCGTGTCAGGATGATGACGCGCTCTTGCTTAGCCTTCTCCGCGGCATCCAATTCGCTCTCAAGGCGCAACACTGCCGCGAGATCGTCAATCCTCTCCAGATGGTAGGACTGGGCGCCGAACTCGACCACAAACATCGCACACCTGGCCGCGCTCCAACCCCACAAATATATTCGATTTAGACGCTCGATCAAGGCACTCGACACGCAGCTGTCGGGTGGCCGAAATCGCCGCTGCTCCAAAGGGGCCAGCTTCATAAGCTCGGAAGATTGGCCGGCGCCAGGTGTCGGCTGACGCTTCGCCGCACTATCCTCCGCGTTTGGCTTTCGTCGCCCGTGTCCCAATCACCAGCCGTACCGGATCGGTCGACCTCCCCTCCTCCCCCGCCAGGGAGCGGCGGCATTCATCGACGAGGCGTCTAGACAACCCCAGAATTTCCGCTTCCAATCCCGTGCCCCCAGCAAAGCCGCGTGCTGCGCCCTTCGACGAAGCGATATCGAGTAACGAGCATTAGATACCATATCAGTCTGATATGGTATGATATTTCGATATCATATCTTGCGGAGAGCACATCTCATGGCGCGCCCTGGCATCAGCTACGAAGAAGTGAAAGCCGCCGCAGAGGAGCTGGTGGCCGAGCAGCAAAAGCCGACCCTCCGTGCGGTCCGCGAACGCTTGGGGGGCGGAAGCCCGAACGCCATCCACCGGCACTGGACCGCCTGGCAGGGTCGGCAAAAGCCGCCCACACGCACGTTGCCTGAGCCGAACCCTCGCCTGTTGGCCGCTCTTGGCGCCGAGCTGTCCAAAGTGGCAGAGGAAGCCGGTGCCGAGGCCAACGCCGAGTTGGGCGTGGCGCTGAGGGACCTGGCAGAGTACGCCGCTCGCGGTGAGGCGATGGAGGCAGAGCTGACGAAGCTGCAGGAACAACTCGCTCAGTTGGCTTCCGAGCGTGACACGTTGGCCGGGAAGGCTAGCGAGCAGGCGGAAGAAATCTCCCGGTTACAGCAGGAAGCAGAACGCGGCCGCGAGGAGATGGCAAGTGTGCGGCGTGTCCTCGCCCAAGCCGAGTTACGGCTGGAAGCGGTGCCGCGCCTGGAGCGTGAAGCTGCGGATCTGCGCGAGCAGTTGGAACTCGCCCGCACAGCCAGAGTCGAGGCAGAGAAGTCGGCCGCCGTTGCCGAAGCGCAGCGCGCCGGCGAACAGGCCGCCCAGCAGCAAGCGGAAGCTCGCCTTGTACGTGCGGAGGAAAGAGAACAGCAGAGCCGCAAGGATCTCGCTGACGCGATCGCCGCACATCAGCTCACGCGCGAGCGCCTGGTCGAGTCGGTGGGCCTGGCCAGTGCTGCGCAGGCCGAGTTGAAACAGCGGCGCGTCCAGGATGACGCGAAGGGCGCGAGTCTGGGCGAGCCGAGCGGCGAAGCCGAAAAGACGGGAGGGACCAGTACACGGGCGCGCAAGGTACCACCGGCTGGCAAGTCGAGAAACGACGCTTAGCGCCTATCCAAGGACTGTGCGCGACGACTCGGGTAGCGCAGCCTTTTCCTTGCTATTCGTCTTCGAGTGCCAAATAGCGACCATCGCTCGACTGACTCCCAAGCTTTGCGTCACCGCCCATCGCGTCTTGCCACGCAAGCGCAGCATCAGCAACCGCGTCCGGCTCACCTTTGAAAGCAATGACAGATTCGCCGCACGATGGGCACTGGCCCACGAAGACGGCGTCGATGCCGCGCATTCCACGCGCGTCCATCGTTTCGAACTCCGAGAATGCGGTCTGACACGTACCACACACCAATGTCTCAGGGCGCAGCGCAGCGAGCTTTTCTTTAGCCTGCGTAATGCGCTGTTCCTTGGTGCCACGTTGTTTCGCTTGTCCCATTTCTCTTTTCCCTTACGTGGTGCCGGCGAGCGTTGCAGCCACTTGGCACACCGCCGTCATAGAGGCAAAGATTGCAGCAGCGGTGTGCCAGCGCGCCTGAGCCTTCGCAGTAGCGAAGAAATCAGCTCCGTCAACGCATAGCGTACCATCGTGATACATGCCGTCCTTTTTCGCGTGCGGATGCGGTACACGGCGGAACGTGTCAATGACTTTGCGTCACCTGGCTTCATGAATTTACTGTGCCGGGCTGTGGTGTGTTTGGGGTAATGGCCTCCGATGGCGGCGGGTTGATCCAGACTGCTGTGGGCAGCCGCGGTGGTTCAGGGCGACGCCCTTTAAACCTGTTTGGGGACGCCCTGAATGCTGTGTCGAGTGCTGCCTGACGGGTGAGGTGCAACTCCTGGGCGAGCCCATAATGAACGCTGTGCGGCGTCATGAATCCGATGCCCGAGTGCCGATGCACGGTGTTGTACCAGGTTCGACGTCTCGATCAGTTCGTTGAAGCGATGCTTGATTTCCTCTTGTCGTTTTGTTATCTCGGAAATGTCTTGCTTCGTTGCAAGATTCTCGCCCTTTTTTCCGAAGAAATTCCTGATGTATGGGCCGCCAAACGCGCCAACCGTGGTGGCCAGCACGATGATCAACGAATCGAAGATATTCATCGTGTCATTTCCTATGCCTGGTGATTATCGCCAACTTTGACTGGCGATTCTCCAAAGAACTCACGAATATCGCCTGCGCCCCCACCATTGCGATGCAGGATGACGTTGAAAGCCTCATAAACCCCACCGAACGTCGTAGCGCGGTCGATCATCATTAGAGCCGGCGTATCAAATCTATGATCGAATTGGCACAGTGTGCTATCCGCGTCGAAGCTGACCATAGTCCGGCACGCAAGTGGTCGATAGGCGTAGATTGAGCAAGTCTCATTGACGAGGAAGGGGCAAGGGCTCGTCGTCATGGTGTATGGCGTCATCTTGCGACCCGGATCGAGCGGGACAGAACGCACAGCAACACCAGTTTTCGCTGCAATCAGATCGGCCTCTAGTTGCCAAAGCGCGATCTCTGCCTTGCAGCAAGCAGAGCACCCACGCTTGCAAGCCACATTTCCCTTCCCGTGCGCCATTACTCTGTCCACGTAGTCATATAGCACTCCAAGCGCCTTAACATCATTGTCCCTGTACTGGCGCCGTTGGATTTCCCGTGCGAGCCCGCGCTGCTCCTTTTGCAAGGCCAGTGGCACACGCTTGGAGAATGCGTCCGCATTCCTCAACATGATTGTCTTGCGCCGTGAGACTTCGGAGGCTGGTAGTACCATATTCTTTTCCTTGTGCGAGCGCGCGCCTCAGATCGGCTCGTCCGCCTTGAGCGCGTTACGCATCAACTCGCGCACCGTTTTGAGGTCCTTCCTTGAAACCTGCAAATCTGAAAACTCAGTCTTGCTTTGGTCTCTGAGATAAAGATTCCTTGCTCCGCCCCGGAATGTCCCGTGCTTTGCCTGGAATCGATCGACAGCCTCCAAACGCTGTGAAGGCGGCCTCCGCCCGTACAACTGGACTTCACAGGCGAAGTATCCCGCTATGTAGTCCAAAATCCCTCCCGGCGTCCGATTGACTGCAAGACGTTCAGCGGCACGTGCCCATATCGTGTTGTTGACGCGAGCCTCTTCATACGCGAGTCGTGCGGCGTCCGACAGTGAGACTTTGCTACCCCACGCCAAATTTCGAAGCGCTGCCCACGTCCATTTATACCCGCGCGGCAGCCGTAGCCAATTTACGAGCGCATAGCTGCATAGCAGCATCGCCGCAGACAGACACGCCCATGCTGCGATCCTGCTATGCCAGTCACCCAGCGATTGAGCCAAGGGCAAAAGAAAGAAGATCACGGCCCAGAATGCCGGGTGATTAAGCATGTGTGCCTCGCGGTCGATACGAGCCGAGTACAACTATCACGACGCTGGTCATCATCGCTTTCGCCTTTCCTATTGACTTGAACCAACCGACGAAGTTTGATTGGCGGCTGCCGCACTTGGTTGGAGAATCTGTTAAGCCCCGGGCTCCCGCGCTTGGCGCGCAATCTCCTTCGCGGCTTCGGGGGAGAAGCCACCTTCTTCAACCAAGCTGTTCTCCAATTCGTCTGCCGTCGACGCCTCGACGTGCATCTTGTCGTCTGCAGATACAGGCAGACCAACCACACAAGGAAGACCATCGGCAAGGATCTGATCCTTGCCATAGTTGGTTTCCACCCGCAGGTGTTACGTCCCGCGCAATCTGAGGTTTGGGGAGGGCCGTTTATCCCGCGAACGGCTGGGGCGATTTTCTGAACA
>NZ_JBIUHC010000143.1:0-25741 GCF_044627735.1 Cupriavidus sp. CuC1
GCTTTACGAACCATCGCACATCCTTCTACACGAGGAACGTGCCTATTATTACATTATTGAATTAGAAATGGAATTACACGCGCAGCAAGCAGGAAGTGGAGGTGCTGCTGCGCAACAGCTTGCCCGACCTGCCGCTGGTGGTGGCGCGCCCCTCCATCGTGGTGGGGCACACCGTGCTGGGCACGCAGCCCTCGGCCAGCATCTTCTGGCTTTTCCGGATCATCCACCAGTCGCGCCGCTATACCGCGGGCCCGCATACCCGCATCGACGTGATCGCCGTGGACGACTGCGCGCGGGCCTTGCTGCAGTTGGCGGTAAAGCCCGAGCTGCGCTTCGATGCCTACCATCTTTCGGCCGGAGCGCGCGCGCCAACCATTGCGCAGGTGATCGCCGCCATGGACGAGGCAGCCTTGAGCGAGGACGCGCCCGCCTACCGTCTATGCCCGCCCAGCGAACTCCCCGCGCTGGCGAGCGACGTAGCACGCAAGGAGCGCATCAGCAACCGGCGCCTGATCGAGCGCGCGCTGCGGCTGTACGCGGGCTTTGCCGAGCTCGGCTATGTCTTTGACAACGGGCGCATCCGGGAGGAGATCGATTTCGAGCCCTTGTCGATCACGGACTACGTCAGCGAATGCATGCGCACCTCGCGCGGCGTCGGCATCCTCGAGCAGATGAGCTGGGATTTCAAGTCATGATGAGCATGCCTTCCATCATTGCAACCTTTGGCCGAGGCATTGTGCGGGCCGCAGGCCTCGGTGCCGTGCTGGCCGCCTAGCCCCGGCGGGGAACGATCCGGGGTGAACGTGATGCGGGCGGTACTTTTTACCGGCTGATGAGCCAGCGAGACGTGGGCCGCCAATGGCTGTGGCGGCCCGGCAAGCCGCCCATGGCTTACCGTACGATGCGGCGCCTGTAGAAGTGTTACTCTTTTGAGTGATGCCTACCAGGAGATCACCGTGAGCCGCAAAACCCCCATCGAGCGCTATCGGAACATCGGTATCAGCGCGCACATCGACGCTGGCAAGACCACCACCACCGAACGCATCCTCTTCTACACCGGGGTCAACCACAAGATCGGCGAAGTCCATGACGGCGCGGCCACCATGGACTGGATGGAGCAGGAGCAGGAGCGCGGCATCACCATCACCTCGGCCGCCACCACGGCGTTCTGGAAGGGGATGGCCGGCAATTATCCTGAACATCGCATCAATATCATCGACACCCCCGGGCACGTGGATTTCACCATCGAGGTAGAGCGTTCGATGCGCGTGCTCGATGGCGCATGCATGGTCTACGATGCGGTGGGCGGCGTGCAGCCGCAGTCGGAAACGGTCTGGCGCCAGGCCAACAAGTACAAGGTGCCGCGCATCGCCTTTGTCAACAAGATGGACCGCGTCGGCGCGGACTTCTTCCGGGTGCGCTCGCAGATTGCCGACCGGCTCAAGGGCACGCCGGTGCCGATCCAGATACCGATCGGCGCCGAGGAAGGCTTCCAGGGCGTGATCGACCTGGTCAAGATGAAGGCCACCGTCTGGGACGACATCAGCCAGGGGCTGCACTTCGAATATCGCGAGGTGCCGCCCGAACTGCTGGAGCTGGCCAAGGAGTGGCGCGAGAAGATGGTCGAGGCCGCGGCGGAGGCCAGCGATGAGCTGCTGCACAAATACCTCGGCGGCGAGCCGCTGACGGAGGACGAGATCAGGGCGGCGCTGCGCAAGCGCACCGTCGCCAACGAGATCGTGCCGATGCTGTGCGGCAGCGCGTTCAAGAACAAGGGCGTGCAGACGCTGCTCGATGCGGTGATCGACTACCTGCCGTCGCCGGCGGACGTGCCCGCGATTCTCGGCCATACCGAGGACGACAAGGAGGCCGAGCGCCATCCCAATGACGACGAGCCGTTCTCCGCGCTGGCCTTCAAGATCATGACCGATCCCTTCGTCGGGCAGCTGATCTTCTTCCGCGTCTACTCGGGCGTGGTGAACTCCGGCGACACGGTCTACAACCCGGTCAAGGAGAAGAAGGAGCGGCTGGGACGGATCCTGCAGATGCATGCCAACGTGCGCAGTGAAATCAAGGAAGTGCGCGCTGGCGACATTGCCGCGGCGGTGGGGCTGAAGGAGGCGACCACTGGCGACACGCTGTGCGATCCCGATCACGTGATCATCCTCGAGCGCATGAGCTTCCCGGACCCGGTGATCTCCCAGGCGGTCGAGCCCAAGACCAAGGCCGACCAGGAGAAGATGGGCCTGGCGCTGAATCGCCTGGCGCAAGAGGATCCCTCGTTCCGCGTGCATACCGACGAGGAGTCCGGCCAGACCATTATCTCCGGCATGGGCGAGCTCCACCTGGAAATCCTGGTGGATCGCATGCGCCGCGAGTTTGGCGTGGAGGCCTCGGTCGGCAAGCCGCAGGTGGCCTACCGCGAGACCATCAAGCAGGGGGTGAAGGACATCGAAGGCAAGTTCGTCAAGCAGTCAGGCGGGCGCGGCCAGTACGGCCACGTGGTGCTCGATCTGGAGCCGCAGGCGCCGGGCAAGGGCTATGAGTTTGTCGATGCCATCAAGGGCGGCGTGGTGCCGCGCGAGTTCATTCCCGCCGTGGACAAGGGTATCCGGGAAACGCTGGCGTCGGGCGTGCTGGCAGGCTACCCGGTGGTGGATGTCAGGGCCACGCTGGTATTCGGCTCCTATCACGATGTCGACTCGAACGAGAATGCATTCCGCATGGCCGGCTCGATGGCGTTCAAGGAGGGCATGCGCCGCGCCAAGCCGATCCTGCTCGAGCCGATGATGGCAGTGGAGGTCGAAACGCCCGAGGAATTCACCGGCAACGTGATGGGCGACCTGTCGTCGCGCCGGGGCATCGTGCACGGCATGGAGGACATCGCGGGCGGCGGCGGCAAGTCGGTGCGTGCCGAGGTGCCGCTGGCCACCATGTTCGGCTACTCGACCTCGCTGCGGTCCCTGACCCAGGGCCGCGCCACCTACACCATGGAGTTCAAGCACTACACGGAAGCCCCGGCGAGCGTGGCCGAGGCGGTCATCAACAGCCGGCACACGCGCTAGCGTGCATTGAATGGCCGGGCAGGGCAGGGCAAAGGCGCCGCGTGGCATGCGGCGCCGCTTCGACTTGATGGGAGAGTGCAATGGCCAAGCATCTGTTTTCCCAATTCCCCGAGGACGAGCAACGCGCGGTCGTGGCCGTCTGCTCACGGCTGGGCTTTGTGCCGGACGACTTCGAGATCACCGACGAAGGCTTCCAGCCCGATAACGGCGACCCGGCGCCGCGCCAGGTCAGCGTGCGGCGCCCCGCGACGGATGCGCAGAGTGCCTATGACGCGAGCGAAGGGCCCGGCTGGATCGAGGAATTCGAGAGCGATCTCGAGTGCGGCCTGTTCGGGCAACCTTCAGGGCACGCGCCAGCCTAGGGGCCAGGCATAGGCGCGCATAGGCGCGCTTAGGCGGCGCTCGACGGCATCATCCTGTACGCTTGCGCAATCACATCGGCGCGGCATCCTGCCGTGCCACAAAAATAACTCGGAGACGATCCATGCAGCGGGGTTTGCCGGCTAGCGTGCCATCACTTGTGCCTGCTTTCTTGTCATCTTTTTCGCTTGCCTTCCCGGCGGGTTTTGCCTCATCGGCCCCGGTCGCCCATGCCGGCCGGCGCCGGCAACTTGCCGCATGGCTCGCCACCGCGCTCCTTGGCCTGCCGGCGTTGGTCGCGGCACAGGCCGTGGATGGCTATCCGTCCAAGCCGATTCGCGTCGTGGTGCCCTATTCAGCAGGCGGCGGCGCGGACAATGCGGCGCGCGTCATCACCGCCCAGATGGGCGTGCTGCTCAAGCAGCAGATGGTGATCGACAACAAGCCGGGCGCCAGCGGCACCATCGGCGCCGCGGCGGTTGCCCAGGCGCCGGCCGATGGCTATGTGGTGCTGTACGACGCGTCCACCTTCGTCGTCAATCCGGCGCTGCGCAAGCTGCCGTTCGATGTGGCCAAGGATTTCCTGCCGGTCTCGCTGGCGGTCACGGCGCCCAATATCCTGGTGGTGCCGCCCAACGCCCCCTACAAGACGGTTGGCGAGTTCCTCGACTACGCACGTCAGCATCCCGGCAAGACGACCTACGCGTCGTACGGGCCCGGCAGCCCTGCGCACATGGTCGGCGAGCTGCTCAAGAGCCAGGCCAAGGTCGACCTGCTGCATGTGCCGTACAAAGGCGGCGCGCCGGCCCTGACCGATGTGATGGGTGGGCAGGTCGATGCCTATTTCGCCAACGCGGCGTCTGGCTTGCCCTATGTGAAGGCCGGCAAGCTGCAGGCGCTGGCGGTGACTTCCGCCAAACGCATGCCGGCATTGCCCGACGTGCCGACGCTGGTGGAAAGCGGGCTGGCGGGCTTCGACGTACTGGAATGGAATGGCTTGTTCGTGCCCAAGGGAACGCCGCCGCAAGTGGTGGCGCGGCTGGCGGCGGCCGTGCGGGCCGCGGTCAACGATCCCAAGGTCAATGCCCGGCTGCTGGATCTTGGCGTGGTGCCGGTCGGCAGCAGTCCACAGGACTTCGGGCAATTCCTGCAGACCGAGCTGACGCGCTGGGCGCGGCTGGTCAAGCAGAACAGCATTGCGATCGAGTAGGCAATAGTGCAGGGCGGGATGTGGCTGCGGGGCTAGGAACCGCAGCGGTTCTGCAGTTGGGCTGCGGCAGTCCCGATCCCGATCCCGATCCCGAAGCACCGAAGAAGTCCGATGCACAAATCCGATGCACAAATGGAAAAGGCCCGCAATTTCTTGCGGGCCTTTCACATTCTTTGGCTCCCCGAGCTGGGCTCGAACCAGCGACCTGCGGATTAACAGTCCGTCGCTCTACCAACTGAGCTATCAGGGAACAGCTGAGAAAAGGATTTTAACCAGTTTCTCGTTTATCCGTCAATACCTGCGCTGCAATTTCTTGCTGGCGGTGCTACGGAACTTCTGGTTCCGCCCCGATGTTCCGAGGCAGGGCCGCATTATAGAAGGTCTTTCGGATTTTTGCCATAAAAAATCGCCCCGAAGGGCGATTTTTTTCTCCATGCACTTTGCCAGGCGCGCCGGGCTCAGTCGAACACCGGCGAATCGACGCCGAGGATCTTGTGCAGCTTCGGCGAGGTGGTCGTGTACTGCATGTGGATTTTCTTCTCGGGGAAGATGTAGGGCGCGGCGCCGAAGGCGGCCAGCGCGGCTTCATGGAAGCCCGAGAGGATCAGCTTCTTCTTGCCGGGGTAGGTGTTGATGTCACCCACCGCGAAGATGCCCGGGATGTTGGTCTCGAACTTCTCCGTGTCCACCTTGACCTGCTTGCGCTCAAGGTCCAGGCCCCATTCGGCGATCGGGCCCAGCTTGGGCGACAGGCCGAAGAACACCAGCAGGTCGTCGAGCGGCAGGCGGCGGGTCACGCCGTCGGCGCCCGTCACCTTGATCTCGGTAAGGAGGCCCTCTTTTTCCTCGTAGCCGCTGATCTGGCCCACCAGGAGCTGCATCTCCATCTGCTCGCACAGGTCCTTCATCTTGGCGACCGATGCCGGCGCGGCGCGGAAGCCGTCGCGGCGATGGATCATCACCACGGATTCGGCCTTGCCGACCAGGTCCAGCGTCCAGTCGAGCGCGGAGTCGCCGCCGCCGACCACGACCAGGTTGCGGCCGTGGAAGCGGCTCGGATCCTTCACGCGGTAGAACAGCTGCTTGCCGTCGAACTTGTCGATGCCGTCCACCTTGACCGTGCGCGGCTGGAACGAGCCCACGCCGGCGGCGATGAAGATGGTCTTGGTGATGAAGCGGGTGCCGAGCGAGGTCTCGACGAAGAAGCGGCCGTCTTCGCGGCGCTCCACCACAGCCACTTCCTGGCCCAGATGGAAGGTCGGCTCGAACGGCTCGATCTGCTTGAGCAGGTTGTCCGTCAGTTCCTGGCCGGTGCAGATGGGCACGGCCGGGATGTCGTAGATGGGCTTGTCCGGATAGAGCTCCACGCACTGGCCGCCGACCACCTTGAGGGAGTCGATCACGTGCGCCTTGATTTCGAGCAGGCCCAGTTCGAAGACCTGGAAGAGTCCGACCGGACCGGCACCGACGATCAGCGCATCGATTTCCAGCGGGTGGCCGCCGCCAGCGTTGCCGGCGGCAACGTGGTTGGTGGCGTCGGCGACGGGGTTAGGGATGCTCAAGTCCATATTCGTCCTGATACGTTGTGGGCACAGGCGTGCCCGGCATTGCGGGAAAGCGCGTGGGTGGGGACGGCTTTCTGACCTGTCTTTTGGTGTTGCAGGTATCAGCGTTGCAGGTATTGCAGCTTGTCGGCCGTGTCCTTCCACTCCTCGGCTTCGGCCAGCGGGGCCTTGGTCTTGGTGATGGAAGGCCAGTTGCGTGCCAGCTCGGCGTTCAGGTCGATGAACTGTTGCTGGTCGCCCGGCACGTCTTCCTCGGCGTAGATCGCGTTGACCGGGCATTCCGCCACGCACACCGCGCAATCGATACACTCATCCGGGTCGATGGCGAGGAAGTTGGGGCCTTCGCGGAAACAATCGACCGGACACACGTCAACGCAGTCGGTATAGCGGCAACGGATGCAGGATTCGGTGACAACGTGAGTCATTTCGGTTCCAGAAAAACAGGATCGGCTTCGATGGGAATGGATTTGGCCTGTTGTGCCTTGCTCATCACGCCGGTGCGGGCCTACCCTGGAGTCACTGGGTTCACCATACGCGGCGCGAGCGAAGGCCGTGGCCTATCAAAGACCGATATTGTAGCTGAGCCATTAAGCAAGGGTAGTCGCTCTATATAGCCAGATCAGATAGTTTTCTTATTTCTTTATGTGCATTTGATCCAAGGCAGCCGGCGTCGTGTCCGCCGATGTGCTTTTCTGGCCGGTGCGGCGTTGGCGTTGTATGCTGCCTGAGCTTGCCTGAGCTTGCCTGCGCGGTATTGCCGCGTGCCTAACCCAGTGAGGAGTGCGTCATGCCCAGACCCGCCCGGGAGTCGTCGCGCAGCCGCGGTTTCAGCCGGGCGGCGAGCGCCTTGCTATGCCTGGCGGCGCTGGCCATGCCGGCCGCGCATGCGCAGACGCTGGCCAAGGCCGGGCCCCCGGACAGCGTGGTGGCCCGCTTGATGGCGTGGCGCACGATGAGCGACAGGCCGGTATCCCTGAGCGCGCTGGCGCGCTTCGATTGGGACGATTTCGGCGTGATAGTCGAGGCGGCGGGGGAGGGCATGGCCAATTGCGGCCAGGCCGGGTTCCTGCCGTGCGACGCCGGCCTGCAGCCCGAGCGTGGCGCGCCGGTCCAGGTGCTGGTGTTCCGCCGCGGCACGCAGCGGGTCTACCAGGAGCGCATCACGGCCCATTCGGCAACCTTCGCCGAACCGCTGCCTGCCGATGTGCCCCGGGCGCAGGCCACGCTGATTGGCTGCCCCGGCTATCGCGGGCAGGTCCTTTGGTGCCTGCGCGGCAGCGCGCGGGGCCGCCAGCCCGATCCTTTCCTCGATGGCGCATGAGGCCGGCCGGCATGGCCGATGCGGCTTCATGGGCTGAGCGCCGCGCTTTCGGTTAGCATGGCGCTCTGACTCGGCACTGCCGTCTGGCCCGACATGATCATTACCTCTTTGCTCGACACCGACCTGTACAAGTTCACCATGATGCAGGTGGTGCTGCATCACTTCCCGGCGGCACAGGTCGAGTACCGCTTCAAATGCCGTAACGCGGGGGTCGACCTGACGCCCTACGTGGACGAGATACGCGACGAAGTGGCGCAGCTGTGCCAGGTCCGCTTTACGCCGGACGAGCTGCAATACCTGCGCGAGCTGCGCTTTATCAAGAGCGATTTCGTCGACTTCCTCGGCCTGTTCCACCTCAACGAGAAATACGTGACGATCAAGCCCGCGGCCTGCGGCAGCGGCGAGATCGAGATCACCATCCGCGGGCCGTGGCTGCATACCATCCTGTTCGAGGTGCCGTTGCTGGCCATCGTCAACGAGGTCTATTTCCGCCGCACCCAGCCGCAGCCGGACTGGAGCGAGGGACGCAAGCGCCTGGAAGACAAGCTGGCCTTGCTGAAGATGCCTGCCCACGCCGACTGCGTGATCGCCGACTACGGCTCGCGCCGCCGTTTCTCGCGCGACTGGCAGGAGGAGGTGTTGCAGACCATGCGGCGCGTGCTCGGTCCGCAATTGGCCGGCAGCAGCAACGTGCATTTCGCGCGCTTGCACAACCTGGTCCCGCTCGGCACCATGGCGCATGAATACCTGCAGGCCTGCCAGGCCTTGGGGCCGCGGCTGCGCGACTCGCAGGTGTTCGCGCTGGAAGTGTGGGCCAAGGAGTACCGCGGCGACCTCGGCATTGCCTTGTCCGACACCTATGGCTTCGATGCCTTCCTGCGCGATTTCGACCTGTACTTCTGCAAGCTGTTCGATGGCGTGCGGCACGATTCCGGCGACCCCATCGCCTGGGGCGAACGCATGCTGGCGCACTACGCCGCTGGCCGTGTCGACCCGCTGGGCAAGACGCTGATCTTCAGCGACAGCCTCGACATCCCGCGCGTGATCGAGCTGTACGAACGCTTCGGCGGGCGCTGCCGGCTTGCCTTCGGCGTGGGCACCAACCTGACCAACGATCTCGGCTACACGCCGCTGCAGATCGTCATCAAGATGACCCGCTGCAATGGCCAGCCGGTGGCCAAGCTGTCGGACACGCCCGAGAAGACCATGTGCGACGATCCCGCTTACCTGGCGTACCTGCGGCAGGTATTTGGCATCAAGGCGCCAGCCTAGCGCTTGATGCAAGCGCGCTGCCGCAGCCGCTGCCCCCAAATCCACTAAGCCACCAAGCCACCAAGCATCCAACCTCCGGAAATCGACTCATGGATACCACCTCCGCCCGCGATCGCATCTTTGCCCGCATCCGCGCCGCCCAGGGCCGCGCGCCCGGGGTGAGCAACGGCGAGCGCGCCGCGGTGGCCGATTACCTCGCGCGCCATCCTGCCGGCCCCCGGCCGCTGGCGCCGGCGGACCGGATCCAGGCCTTCCACGAGCAGGCGCAGAAGATGGCCTCCACGGTGGAACGGGTGGCCACGATGGCCGATGTGCCGGCCGCGGCCGCGCGCTACCTGGACAGCCTCGGCCTTGGGCGCCGCGCCGTGGCATGGGACACCCTGGCCGCGCTGGACTGGCAAGGGCAGGGCTTGACGGTGGAGTGCCGGCCACCCATCCGCGATGCGCAGGCCGATCACGACCATGGCGACATGGTCGGCATCACCGGCTGTTTTTGCGCGATCGCCGAGACCGGCTCGCTGATGCTGCTGTCCGGCCCGCAGACGTTCGCGTCAGCCGCGCTGTTGCCCGAGACACATATCGCGGTGGTGCCGGTCTCGCGCATCGTCGATGGCCTGGAAGACGCCTTCGCGCTGGTGCGCAGCGAGCGCGGGGAGTTGCCCCGTGCCACCAATACCATCAGCGGGCCCTCGCGCACCGGCGACATCGAGCAGACCATCGTGCTCGGCGCGCACGGCCCATACCGCGTGCACGTGATCCTGGTCGAGCAAGACTGAGCGCGGCTGGCCGGCGCGTCCGGAATCGGTGGAGTCGCGCGGCGATTGCTTTACACTTGAGGGCCTCGCCACGCGCCCGCGGCCCGCTCGCCGGGCCGCTCGGGTTCGTGCGCCTTCTCCGCTCGCGGCCAACATCAGGCCCGGGTGCCGCAATCCGATACAAGGAGACCCCGCCCGATGCGACGTGCCCCCGCACTGCCATCCCTGCTGGCCCCGTTGTTGTTCACCCTGTTGCTCTCGCTGGCGCCGAGCCTGGCACACGCCGCCGATCTCGATGGCGCCACGCTGTCGCCGCTGTGGGCCTTGCCCTTCGCCGGCACCTTGCTGTCGATCGCGCTGTTCCCGCTGATCGCGCCGCGCTTCTGGCATCACCACTACGGCAAGATCATCGCAGGCTGGGCAGTGCTGTTCCTGGTGCCGTTCGCGCAGGCCTTCGGCGTGCATGCCGCCGCCGCCAATGCCGTGCACGCGTTGCTGTCGGAGTACATCCCCTTCATCGCGCTGATCGCCGCGCTCTATATCGTGGCCGGTGGCATCTGCGTGCGTGGCAACCTGCACGGCACGCCGCGCCTGAATACCGGCCTGCTTGCGCTCGGCACGGTGCTGGCCAGCCTGATGGGCACCACCGGCGCCGCCATGCTGCTGATCCGGCCGCTGTTGCGCGCCAACGACAACCGCAGGCATGTGGCGCACGTGGTGGTGTTCTTTATTTTCCTGGCGGCCAATGCGGGCGGCGCGCTGACGCCGCTGGGCGATCCGCCGCTGTTCCTGGGTTTCCTGAAAGGCGTGGATTTTTTCTGGACCCTGCGCAACATCCTGCCCGAGACGCTGTTCATCTGCATCTCGCTGCTGGTGATCTTCTATTTCGTCGATCGCCACTACTACCTGAACAAGGAAGAAGAGCTGCCGCAAGCGGCCGATCCCACGCCCGACTCCGCGGGCATCCGCATCGAGGGCAAGCGTAATTTCGTGCTGCTGCTGGCGGTGGTTGGCCTGGTGCTGATGAGCGGGCTCTGGAAGCCCGGCATCGAGTTCAACCTGATGGGCACCCTGGTCGGCCTGCCCGCGGCGGTGCGCGATGTGCTGCTGGTGGCAGTGGCGCTGCTGTCCCTGCTGATCACGCCGATCACCGCGCGCACGGGCAACGAATTCAACTGGGAACCGATCCTGGAAGTCGGCAAGCTGTTCGCCGGGATCTTCCTCACCATCATTCCCGTGATCGCCATGCTCAAGGCCGGCACCGACGGCGCCTTCGCCGGCGTGATCCGCATGGTCAGCGATGCCGGCGGCCAGCCCATCGACAGCATGTATTTCTGGGCCACGGGCATTCTCTCGTCCTTCCTGGATAATGCGCCGACCTACCTGGTGTTCTTCAACACCGCGGGCGGCGACCCCGCCACGCTGATGACGCGCGACGCCTCGACGCTCGCGGCCATCTCGGCCGGTGCCGTGTTCATGGGCGCCAATACCTATATCGGCAACGCGCCCAACCTGATGGTCAAGGCGATTGCCGAGAGCCGCGGCGTGCGCATGCCCAGCTTCTTCGGCTACATGCTGTGGTCGATCTGCGTGCTGGTGCCGATGTTCCTGGTGATGACCTTTCTCTTCTTCCACGTGTGAGTGTGAGCATGACCAAGCCTTCCATCCTTGTGACCCGCGCCGTCTTTCCCGAGGTGATCGACCGGCTCGCGCAATACTTCGACGTCGACGACAACCAGCAGGACGTGGCGCTGGATGGCGCCGCGCTCAAGGCGCGCCTCGCCGGCAAGTCCGGTGTGCTGGCCAATGCCGCGGACCGCATCGATGCCGGGCTGGTGGCCGGGCTGCCGGCCTTGCGCGCGGTCTGCAACATGGCGGTGGGGTACAACAACCTCGATGTGCCGGCGCTGACCGCCGCCGGGATCGTGGCCACCAATACGCCCGATGTGCTGACCGAGACCACGGCCGATTTCGGCTGGGCCTTGCTGATGGCGACCGCGCGCCGCGTGACCGAGTCCGAGCACTGGCTGCGCGCCGGCAAGTGGGAGCGGTGGAGCTACGACATGTTCCTCGGCATGGACCTGTACCGCAGCACGCTCGGCATCCTTGGCATGGGCCGCATCGGCCAGGCGCTTGCACGCCGCGCGGCGGGGTTTGGCATGTCGGTGCTCTATCACAACCGCAGCCGCTTGGCCGATGAAACCGAGCGCGCGCTCAACGCGCGCTATGTCAGCAAGGCCGAGCTGCTGGCGCAGTCTGACCACCTGCTGCTGGTACTGCCCTATAGCGCGCAGAGCCATCACAGCATCGGCGCGGCCGAGCTGGCGCAGATGAAGCCGTCGGCCACGCTGGTCAACCTGGCGCGTGGCGGCGTGGTCGACGATGCCGCGCTGGCCGATGCGCTGCGAGAGCGGCGCATCTTCGCTGCCGGGCTCGACGTGTTCGAGGGCGAGCCGCAGGTCCATCCCGGCCTGCTGGCGGTGCCCAATGTGGTGCTGACCCCGCATATCGCCAGCGCCTCGGAGAAGACCCGCCGTGCCATGGCGGATCTCGCCGCCGACAACCTGATCGCCGCGCTCGACACGGGACCGCAGGCAGGGCATCCGCCTTCGGTGATCAATCCCGAAGTGATGGCGCGCCGCCGCTGATTCTCTTGCTGCCAACCCCTGCTAACCCATTCATGAATTTGATTCCCCTGTTGACCCTGGCCCTTGCGCTGGCAGCCGTGCTGCTGCTGGTGGTGTTGTTGCTGCGACCGCGTGTCGCACAGGACGGCGCCGGCCCGGAGCTGCTGCGCCAGCTCGCCGAACTGCGCGCCGAAGGTGCGCGCGGCAATGAGCGTCTGGAGCGCGAACTGCGCACCGAGGTGACCGAGAGCGCGCGCGTCGGCCGTGGCGAAGCCGGCCAGCAGATGATGCGTTTCCAGCAGGCGCTGTCCTCGCAGCTCACCAGCATCGCCACGCTGCAGAACAACCAGATCGACATGTTCGCGCAGCAGCTTGCCAAGCTGACCGAGTCCAACGCCCAGCAGCTCGAGCAGGTCCGGCAGAACCTGCTGCAACAGGGCCAGCAGGCACGCGACGAGCAAGGCAGCGCGCTGCGCCGTTTCGGCGACGGGCTGCAGCAGCAACTGGCGCAGATGTCCGAGGGCAACGAGCGGCGCCTGGGCGAGGTGCGCGCCACGCTGGAGCAGCGGCTCAAGGAGATCGAGGTCAACAACGCGGCCAAGCTCGAGGAGATGCGCCGCACCGTCGACGAGAAGCTGCACGCCACGCTGGAGCAGCGGCTGGGCGAGTCCTTCAAGCTGGTCTCGGACCGGCTCGAGCAGGTGCACCGGGGCCTTGGCGAAATGCAGGCGCTGGCGCAGGGCGTGGGCGACCTCAAGCGGGTGCTGACCAATGTCAAGTCGCGCGGGACATGGGGCGAAGTGCAGCTGGAGATGCTGCTCGAGCAGGTGCTTACCGCCGAGCAGTACGCCAAGAACGTGGAGACGGTGCGCAATACCGGTGCGCGCGTGGAGTTTGCGATTCGCCTGCCGGGCAAGGACGCTGACGGCGGGCAGGTATGGCTGCCTATCGACGCCAAGTTTCCGAAGGAGCAGTACGAGCGCCTGCTCGACGCGCAGGAGCGCGGCGATGTCGATGGCGTTGTGCTGGCCGGGCGCGAACTGGAAGCCGCGATCAAGCGCGAGGCCCAGACGATCTCCGAGAAATACGTGTCGCCGCCGGCTACCACGGACTTCGCCATCCTCTTCCTGCCCACCGAGGGGCTGTATGCCGAAGTCTTGCGGCGCCCCGGGCTGGCCGACCTGCTGCAACGCAATTTCCGCGTCACGGTAGCCGGGCCGACCACGCTGGCCGCATTGCTCAACAGTCTGCAGATGGGGTTTCGCACCCTGGCGCTGGAGCGGCGTTCGAGCGAAGTGTGGGAGGTGCTGGGTGCGGTCAAGACCGAGTTCGGCAAGTTCGGCGATGTGCTGGCCAAGACCCGCGACACGCTGGAGCGCGCTGCCCGCAACATCGAGCAGGCCGAGGTGCGTACGCGCCAGATGGAGCGCAAGCTGCGCACCGTGGAGGCGCTGCCGGGCGAGAACGCGCAGGAACTGCTGGGCTTGGCCGCCGTGGCGGATGACGAGGCCGCAGGCGGTTGAGACGCAAAAAGCCGAGCAAAAAAAAACGCATCGATTCGATGCGCTTTTTTACTTTCTGGCGGCTGGCTGTTTCAGGACAGGTCGCGGATCGTCACTTCGATGCCGCCGAAACGCGCTGCCACCCAGTTGTAGGCCTTGCAGGCCAGCCAGAGCAGGCCAAAGCCGATCAGCGCATTGAGAATCAGTGCCGTGAAGACGGTGATGCCGGGCAGGTCACCATAACGGATAAAGGCCACGAACAGGCCCAGCGAGACGATGGGTACCGAAAAGCACAGGTACACGAGCACGAGCGCGCGGGCGGTTTTGACCGGGTGGAGGTACGCAATCTCCTGATTCATGACAGCTTGGGCAGTAAGCAAAGTAATGTTGCGCAAGTGTATCCAATGGGGGAGGCGGCGCATAGTCCGGCACTCGCGGGGTATGGAAAACCGCCGATCTGCTTGCTAAACCCGGGCAAATCTGCTGCGCAAAAACGACACAAAGGTGAAGCCGGCGCACCGTGGCGGCCCTGGTGGGAGCCAACAAGGGCGCCATGAAGGGGGCAGTGAGGGCACCCCCTACATCAGCCCGTCGAAGAGCATGACCTCGACCTCATCGCCCGCCGCGACCATGCCCTGTTCATGCCCGAGCACGATGAAGCAATTGGCCTCGCTCATCGAGCGCAGCACGCCCGAGCCCTGCTGCCCGGTGATGCTCACCTTCCAGCCGCCCTCCGGGGCCGGCGCCAGGATGCCGCGCTGGTACTCGGTGCGGCCAGGCTTCTTGCGGATCGCCTGGGCGCTGCGCACGCGCATCAGTGGCAGGGGCGCCACCTTCGCGCCCATCTGGCGGTGCAGGGCGGCCCGCACGAAATGATAGAACGTCACCATGACCGCCACCGGGTTGCCCGGCAGGCCGAAGAGCAGCGCCTGGTGGCCGTGGGAGGCAATGCGTCCGAAGGCCATGGGCCGGCCGGGGCGCATGGCGATCTTCCAGAAGGTCACATCGCCAAGCTGGGCCATGATCTGCTTGGTGTAGTCGGCTTCGCCCACCGATACGCCGCCCGAGGTGATGACCGCGTCGGCGTTTTCGCACGCGCTGCGGAACGCCGCTTCCAGCGCGGCGGGATCGTCGCGCACCACGCCCATGTCGATCAGGTCGACGTTCAGCCGCCGCAGCATGGCGTGCAGCGTGTAGCGGTTTGAGTCGTAGACACAGCCGGCGTCGAGCGTCTCGCCGATCGAGCGCAGTTCGTCGCCGGTGGAGAAGAACGCCACGCGCAGGCGGCGCCGCACCTTGACTTCGGCCACGCCCAGCGATGCCAGCAGCCCAAGGTCGGCTGGCTGCAGGATGCGCCCGGCGGCCAGCGCCGGCTGGCCGATGGCGAGGTCTTCGCCCCGCAGGCGGCGGTTGTCGCCGGCCCGTACCGCCCTGGCCTCAAAGCGAACCTGTTCGCCTTGGATGTCGACGAATTCCTGGGGAATCACGGTGTCGCAGCCGGCTGGCATGATGGCGCCGGTCATGATGCGCGCCGCCTGCCCGCGTGCCACCGCTTGCTCGCAGGCAGCGCCGGCGAAGGCGCTGCCGACCACCGTCAAGGTCACGTTGCCGCCGGCGGCCAGCTCGCTGCTGGCGAACGCATAGCCGTCCATGGCGGAGTTGTCGTGCGCCGGCACGTCCAGCGTGGAGATGACGTCTTCGGCCAGCACGCGATCGAGCGCCGTGCGCAGGGCGACCTGCTCGGTGCCGCGCACCGGTTCGACCACCTCGCCGATGATCTGGTTGGCCTGCGCCACCGGCAACGCACCGGGATCGTAGTCGGACAGGCAGGAAATGACGGATTGTAGTGATGGCATGGACCGTTCCCGGGGCAGCGGCCTGGCTTAAGTTGTCAGCGCGCTTCGAGCGTGCGCAACTCATCCAGGGTATTGATATTGGCGAAGGCGCCGGCGTCTTCGAACAGCACCTCGGCCAGGCGGTGCGAGGCGGCCCAGGTTTCGATCTTGCGGCCGCCGCCGTTGAGGAAAGCCACCAGGCCGTCGAGCGCCGTGGCCGGCATCAGGCAAAACACCGGCTGGACCTGCCGGCGGCCATCCGCGTCGATGGTGACGGGGATGGCCATCTCGGCGCCTTGCTCATCGATCGCGCTCGCCAGGCGCGTGGCCAGGTCGGATGGCAGGAAAGGCGAGTCGCAGGGGGCGCTCAGCATCCAGCCCGTCTGGCATTGCTCCAGCCCGGCCAGCATGCCGGCGAGGGGTCCGGCGAAGTCCGGCACCGAATCGGTGACCACCGGCACGCCGAAAGACTCATACGCGGCCAGGTTGCGGTTGGCGTTGATCAACATGCCGCCGGTCTGCGCAGACAGGCGCATCAGCGTATGCATCGCCATGGGCGCGCCCCGGAACGGTTGCAGACCCTTGTCGGTGCCGCCCATGCGGCTACCCCTGCCGCCGGCGAGGATCAGGCCGGTAATGTCTTCGCGAGAAATCATTGGGGGATGGGAGGGTAGGGAGCTGGGTTGGGCGGGGCGGCTGCCATCAGCCGCCGATATACGACATTTCGATCTTGCTCTCGGCGCGTGCCTGCCGCACCGCGGGGTCGCTGCGCTGTTCCGAGTAGTGATCGGTGCGCCCTTGCCAGACCCCGGCAATGGCATTCGAGATTTCCAGGTCGCTGTGCTCGCCGCGCAGCAGCGCTCGCAGGTCGTAGCCTTCGGTGGCGAACAGGCACAGGTAGAGCCGGCCTTCAGTCGACAGGCGGATGCGGCTGCAGTCCCCGCAGAAGGCGTGGGTCACGCTGGAGATCACGCCGATCTCACCGGCGCCGTCGCGGTAGCGCCAGCGCTCGGCGGTCTCGCCGCTATAGTTGGCGGAGATGGCTTCCAGCGGGAATGCCTCGTGGATGCGGCGTACCACTTCGGCCGAGGGCAGTACCTCGTCCATCTGCCAGTGGTTGCTGGCGCCCACGTCCATGAACTCGATAAAGCGCATGATGATGCCGCTGTTACGGAAATGCGTGGCCATCGGCACGATTTCCCCGTCGTTGGTGCCGCGTTTGACCACCATGTTGACCTTGATCGGCGCCAGCCCGACGGCCTGCGCGGTCTCGATGCCGTCCAGCACATCGCGCACCGCGAAGTCGACATCGTTCATGCGGCGGAAGGTGGCGTCGTCGATGGCGTCCAGGCTCACGCTCACCCGCGTCAGGCCGGCATCGCGCAGCGCGCGCGCCTTGCGGGCCAGCAGCGAGGCGTTGGTGGTGAGGGTGAGGTCCAGCGGCTTGCCCGACACCGTCTCGATGCGCGCCAGCATTTCCACCAGCTTCTCGATGTTCTTGCGCAGCAGCGGCTCGCCGCCGGTCAGGCGGATCTTCTCCACCCCGTGCGCAACAAACAGGCGGGCGGCGCGCTCGATTTCCTCGAAGCTCAGCAACTCGGAGTGCGGCAGGAAGGTGTAGTCCTTGTCGAACACTTCCTTGGGCATGCAGTAGACGCAGCGGAAATTGCAGCGATCCGTGACCGAGATGCGCAAATCATGCAGCGGCCGGCCGCGCGTATCGGCAACCAGCCCGGACGGTGCGGCGAGCACAGCCGGAATGCTTGGCGTCATCGAGCGGTAGCGATGGTCGCGCAGGTCGAAAATGGGGATGACGGATTCGGTCATGGCCTGGGGGCGTGGCAGTGCAGGTGACGGGGGCTCTAGGCGCCAGCGCGGATGCGTGGGGGCGAGCAACGCCCGTTCCGGGCACCATCTTTCGGGTGCCCTCTATTTGTTATTCTAGCCGAGCCGGGCATGGTACCGCCGGCATCACCCGGGACATAGCCCGCGGGCATGAAAAAGGGACGGCATCGCCGTCCCTTTCCTTGCTACCCCGAGAGGGTGCCGCTTACTTCTGCGGCGTCGTCTGCGCGGTATCGCCACCGGTCTCGACCAGGATCATCGGACCTTCAGGCAGCGGCGGCAGGGGCTTGCGCTCCCGCACCACGCGCGGCGCCGGCGGGATGCTGGCAGCCGCTTCCTGCGCGGCGCGCAGCTTGCTGGTGTCGGTGTTGACCCACTCCAGGCCAGCCGAAGCCAGCATGGGTTGCAGGCTTTCGACTGCCACCGCGGCTACCGGGGCTACCGTTGCCACCGGGGCTGCGGCCGGCACGGGTGCCGGTGCGGCCGCGGGTGCTGCTGCCGGCACTTCAATGGCAGGCGCCACGACAGCAGGGGCTTCCACGATAGCTTCCGCCACAACCGGAGCCGGTGCCGGCTGGTAGGCGGCCGGGCTTGCTGCGACCGTTTCAACCACCGGTTCAGCCACCGGCTCGGCAACCGTTTCAACGATCGGTGCAGCGACCGGCGCCGAGATGGGCGCGGCTTGCACGAACACCGGCTCTGCCGGCAGTGCCAAGGGCTGTTGCGCCACGGCAGCTGCTTCGGCGGGCTGGTAGGCCGGAGCGCTCGGCGCGGCTTCGGCAACCGTCATGGCAGCGGCTTCGACCGCGGGCGCTTGGGCGACAACAGCCGGGGCGGCGGCCTGGGTGCTTTCGCGCACTTCCGCCGTGTACTCGCCTTCAGCGCTTTCCGCGCCTTCGGTTGCCTGGACGCTGTCATCGCGTTCGCGGCGATAGCGGTTGCGGCCACGGCGATTGCGGCGGCGGCGTTCTTCACCTTCACCGTTCTCGGTGCCTTCCGTGCCTTCCGTGCCTTCCGGCAGGTCGGTGCGTGCGTTGTCGGCGTCGTCGTGCGGGGCAAACGCTGCGGCTACGGCCGGTGCTGCTACGACAGCGGCTGCGGTCGCGGCTACGGCTTCGGCAGCCAGGCCTTCGGCGGCTTCGCCTTCGCGCGGCGCGTCTGCTCGTTCACGCTGGCGGTCGCGCTGGCGCTCGCGGCGTTCCTGGTTGCGGTCGCGGCGGCCTTCGCCACGGCCTTCCGTACGCTCGGACGGTGCACCCTCGGGCTGGCGGGCCGGCTGGACTTCCAGTGCGGCCTGGCGCGGGGCGCGGCTACTGCGCTCGCCGCGTTCACCGCGTGGCTCACCACGCTCGCCACGTTCACCGCGCGCTTCGACGCGCTCGCCACGCTCCGTGCGCTGTTCGCCACGGTCCGTGCGCTCGGTGCGCTCACCACGTTCCTGGGGGGCGCGCTCGCCACGCTGGCCGCGGCCCTGGCGCTCGCCACGCTCGCCGCCGCGTTCACTGCGCTCGCCACCACGTTCGCCGCGCTGGGCACGGCCTTCGCCGCGTTCGCCACGCTGGCCGCGCTCGCGACGGCTCTCACCGCTGCGCTGTTCCGCGTCAACCGGCTTGGCCGGTTCGACGGCGGGTGCTGCGGGCTTGGCGCCGAACAGGTTCTTCAGCCAGCCGATAAAGCCACCGCCGACCACGGGCTGGGTAGCCGGCACCGGACGTGCGGCTGCTGCGGCTGCCTCCGGGCGCGGGGCGCGTTCGGCGCGCGGCACGGAGACGGGCGCCGGCTGTTCCGGGGTGATGCCCTTGACGGCAGCTTCCTGGCGCGGCTTGGCGTCTTCCTTCTTGCGGCTGCTGTAGCTGGTGTCGGCTTCCAGTTCCTTGGCGGCAGCCTCGACCATCTTGTAGCTGGCCATGCTGTCTTCCAGGCGCGGGTCGTCGTGACGCAGGCGCTCCAGCTTGTAGTGCGGGGTCTCCAGGTGCTTGTTGGGGATCAGCAGTACGTTGACCTTGAAGCGCATCTCGATCAGGTTGATGTCCTGGCGCTTCTCGTTGAGCAGGAACGCAGCCACTTCCACCGGTACCTGGCAGTGGATGGCGGCGGTGTTTTCCTTCATCCCTTCTTCCTGGATGATGCGCAGGACCTGCAGGGCGGAGGATTCGGTATCGCGGATATGGCCGGTGCCGTTGCAACGCGGGCAAGTGATGTGCGAGCCTTCCGACAGCGACGGGCGCAGGCGCTGGCGCGACAGCTCCATCAGGCCGAAGCGGCTGATCTTGCCCATCTGCACGCGGGCGCGGTCATGGCGCAGGGCATCCTTCAGGCGCGTTTCCACGTCCTTCTGGGCCTTGCTGGCTTCCATGTCGATGAAGTCGATCACGATCAGGCCGCCCAGGTCGCGCAGGCGCAACTGGCGGGCGATTTCGTCGGCGGCTTCGAGGTTGGTGCGCAGCGCGGTTTCCTCGATGTCGGCGCCCTTGGTGGCGCGGGCCGAGTTCACGTCCACCGACACCAGGGCTTCGGTATGGTCGATCACGATGGCGCCGCCCGAGGGCAGCATCACCATGCGCGAATAAGCCGACTCGATCTGGTGCTCGATCTGGAAGCGCGAGAAGAGGGGGACGTCGTCCCGGTACTTCTTCACGCGGTTCATGTTGTCGGGCATGACCACGCTCATGAAGGCGCGGGCCTGCTCGTAGATTTCGTCGGTGTCGATCAGGATCTCGCCGATATCCGGCTGGAAGTAGTCGCGGATCGCGCGAATCACCAGGCTGGACTCGAGATAGATCAGCAGCGGGGCCTTGTTGTCGCCGGCGGCGCCGTCGATGGCCTTCCACAGTTGCAGCAGGTAGTTCAAGTCCCACTGGAGCTCTTCGGCGGAGCGGCCGATGCCCGCGGTGCGGGCGATGATGCTCATGCCCTCGGGCACGGCCAGCTGGCCCATGGTCTCGCGCAGTTCCTGGCGGTCCTCGCCCTCGATGCGGCGCGATACGCCACCGCCGCGCGGGTTGTTGGGCATCAGCACCAGGTAACGGCCGGCCAGCGAGATAAAGGTGGTCAGCGCAGCGCCCTTGTTGCCGCGCTCTTCCTTTTCTACCTGGACGATCAGTTCCTGGCCTTCGTGCAGTGCGTCCTGGATGCGCGCGTTGCGCACGTCCACGCCTTCCTTGAAAAAGGCGCGTGCTACTTCCTTGAAGGGCAGGAAGCCGTGGCGTTCTTCGCCGTAGTTGACGAAGCAGGCTTCCAGCGAGGGCTCGATCCGGGTGATGACACCCTTGTAGATATTGCCCTTGCGCTGTTCGCGCCCGGCGGCTTCGATGTCGATGTCGATCAGTTTCTGACCATCGACGATGGCGACGCGCAGTTCTTCTTGCTGCGTCGCGTTGAAAAGCATGCGTTTCATCGCATTACCTCACTCAATGCCGCGGATTGCACCGGCATGCGGTGCCCGCGGCGTTCCGTGGAGCACGCGAGGGAGCGAGTGAGGGCGCGAGAATTGCCGAAAGCGCCGTCGCGCAAATGAGCGCGGCCGGCTGGGCACGGGTGAAAGAGAGGTAACGACGTCGAAAGCGCCGTCCGCATGGTCGGAGAGAACGCCGGTGTGCTGCTCTGCGCAGCGACCCAGCGGGTTTCCGGCTGGCATGGCGGCGGTGCGGGCGCGAAGGGGCGCCATCACACCGCGGCCGGCCGCGGAAGGGCTAGACGCGTCAAAGAGCAAGTTTGTCGTCACGGCAATGCTGCTTCGCTACCTGACATCTCCTGGCGGGCGCACCTACTGCTTCTTGGAGTTCTGCGACCGGGCGCCGGTATAACCAGTCAGGTGGCGTTGGAAGCATGCCGGCGGCACCGTTTCCCGGTGCGGGCGGGACTTCTCTCACCAGAGCGGATGCCGGGTGGGCATCCACTATCAAATTCTGTTCTACCTGAACACTCTATTCCCACGTGACCGCCATCAGCGCCGAAGTTGCCTTTGGGCGACTTCCTGCGCGGGCGATACCGTGCGTGCTGCGTTTTTTGCTGCCATTCACCAGCCCGGGGCTCGCGTGGTACGCAAAGAAGCGGGAGGCTGGCAGGGCTGGCGGCAACCCGAAGTGTAAAATACGACGAATCGCCTACACCTGACTTGCGCTACCGGTCTTTGGCCGGGACAGCGAGGAAATTATATTGAAAATGAATGAGTTACGCCATCAAATTGAAAAAGAGGCGCGGCCCGCCGCGGCCGGCCCCCAGGTGGCGTACGTAACGATTGGCGACGAAGCCGATGGCCAGCGCATCGACAACTTCCTCCTGAGGCTCTCGAAAGGGGTGCCCAAGAGCCATGTCTACCGCATCCTGAGGTCGGGTGAAGTGCGCGTAAACAAGGGGCGGGTCGATGCCACCTATCGGCTGCAGCTGGGCGATGTGGTGCGGATTCCGCCCATGCGTGTGGCGGCTCCGGCACCGGATGCCGGCAAGTTCGTACCGCCGGCCAGCTTCCCGGTGGTCTTTGAGGATGAATACCTGCTGGTGATCAACAAGCCTGCCGGGGTCGCCGTGCATGGTGGCTCCGGGGTGGCGTTCGGCGTGATCGAGCAGTTGCGGCGCGCGCGTCCACAGGCCAAATTCCTGGAACTCGTCCATCGGCTCGACCGCGAAACCTCCGGCCTGCTGGTGCTGGCCAAGAAGCGCACGGCGCTGGTGAACCTGCACGAGCAGATGCGCGGCAGTGCACTCGACAAGCGTTACTTCGCCTGCGTGGCTGGTCATTTCGAGAACGCCCGGCAGCACGTGAAGTTCCCGCTATATAAGTACACCACCCCGGAAGGCGAGCGCCGCGTGCGGGTGCAGGAAGACGGGATTGCCGCGCATACCGTGTTCAACCGGCTGGAGGTGATGCCGGGCTACACCTTGCTCGAGGCCGAGCTGAAGACCGGGCGGACCCACCAGATCCGGGTCCACCTGGCGCATGCGGGCTTCCCGATTCTCGGCGACGAGAAATACGGCGATTACGCCCTCAACAAAGCGCTGGCCCGCAGCGGCGCCAATCCCGGGCTCAAGCGCATGTTCCTGCACGCGCACAGCCTGACATTTACGCATCCGATAAGTGGTGAAATCACCACTGTCGTTGCACCCATGCCGCCGGAGTGCGAAGCGTTCCTGCAGCAAGCCCGTAACCAGCGCGCCGCTGACTAAGGCGCTAACGAGGATATAAATGGCCAGGCAACGCTTCGACCTGATCGTGTTCGACTGGGATGGAACCCTGATGGATTCCACCCCGACCATCGCCAAGTGCATCCAGCTGGCCAGCCGCGACCTTGGCCTGCCGGTGCCCGACGACAGTGCCGCCAGCCACGTGATCGGACTGGGACTTAAGGACGCGCTGTCGTACGCCGTACCGACGCTGGATCCCGTCGACTATCCCAAGCTGGCCGAGCGCTACCGCTTCCACTTCCTGACCCGCGACGCCGAGCTGGTGTTGTTCGACGGAGTGCGCGAGATGCTGGAAGCCCTGCACGCCGAGCACTATTTCCTTGGTGTGGCCACGGGCAAGACCCGCGTCGGCCTGCAGCGCGCCCTGGAGGCGACCGGCCTCGTGCGCCTGTTCGACGGCACGCGTTGCGCCGACGAGACCTTCTCCAAGCCTCACCCGGCCATGCTGCAAGAGCTGACTCGCGAGCTTGGGCAGGATATGGAGCGCACGGTGATGATCGGCGATACCACCCATGACCTGCAGATGGCGGCCAATGCCGGCGCGGCGGGGATCGGCGTAGGCTATGGCGCCCATCCCGCGGACGCCCTGCGCGCGATGGCGCCGCTGCATTGCGCGTCGTCCATCGCCGACCTGAAGGACTGGCTGCTGACGCATGCTTGACGCCATGGGCCCGGGGATGACGGGCGAGCGCCGCCTGTGCGCGGCCGAAGACCTGGCTGAAGGTGGCGCCGGGGTCCGCTTCGTGGTCGAGGTTGGTGGGCGCTCGTTGAGCGCGTTTGTCGTGCGCTTTGAGGGGGGCGTCCATGGCTACCTGAACCAGTGCGCCCACGTGCCGATGGAGCTCGATTGGCAGGAGGGACAGTTTTTCGAGTCCTCGGGCCTATACTTGATGTGCGCGACACATGGCGCGGTTTATGCACCGGATAGTGGCTTGTGCGTGGGCGGCCCTTGTCGGGGCGCTTCATTGTCCAAGCTGCGCGTCGAAGAGCGCGACGGCGATGTGTACTGGTTGCCGGAAAGTCCATACGAAGCACCCGCGGGCTAGCGGGCAGCCGGCAGACGCGGCGCCCGGCCAGCCTATCTATTCATAATCAAGAGCCAATTGCATGACTGAACAGCAAAAACCGCCGCAGGACGAATCCGGCAAGGCGCAGGAACCGGCGGCTCCTGCCGGCGCCGGGGCGTCCGGGGCGGGGGATGACCGGCTGGAAACCGCCTCGCAGGCGGATTTCCCGCTGGAGCAAGAGCTGCGTGCCGGCGATGCTGCTTCGCAGAAGGAAGCCAGTCAGCGCAAGGCGCGCTTGGCCGGCCGCGACGTCGGCCCGGTCCCCACGGGGACTGGCTGGGAGCGGGATGTGCTGGAGAGGGTGCTGATGGCGACGCTGCGCGAGCAGCGCGCGGCACGCCGCTGGCGCATATTCTTCCGCTTTGCCGGGCTCGCCCTGCTAGCGCTGATTTTCCTTGCTGTTTTCGACTTCAAGGGCGACGGCACGATTGCCACGAGCGGTCGCCACACGGCGATGGTGTCGCTCGACGGCGAGATCGCTGCCGGGACGCCGGCCAGCGCCGAATCGATCAACGCGGCCCTGCAGGCTGCGTTTGCCGATACCAATGCCGCTGGCATCATCCTCAAGATCAACTCGCCGGGCGGCTCGCCGGTGCAGGCCGGCATGATCAATGACGAGATCCACCGCCTGCGCACGCTTTATCCCGCCAAGCCGTTCTATGTGGTGGTGGAGGAGATTTGCGCCTCGGGCGGCTATTACGTGGCCGCGGCGGCCGACAAGATCTATGTCGACAAGGCCAGTATCGTGGGCTCGATCGGCGTACTGATGGACGGCTTTGGCTTCACCGGCCTGATGGACAAGCTGGGTGTGGAGCGCCGGCTTTATACCTCCGGCGCCAACAAGGGCATGCTCGACCCGTTCTCGCCGCAGGTGCCCCGGCAGAAGCAATACGCCGAAACCATGCTCAAGCAGATCCACCAGCAGTTCATCGACGTGGTCAAGGAAGGCCGTGGCGATCGCCTGAGGGATGATCCGGATCTGTTCTCCGGCTTGTTCTGGTCCGGCGAGCGCAGCGTTGAGCTGGGTCTGGCCGACGGCCTGGGCAATGCGGACTATGTGGCGCGGGATCTCTTCAAGGCCGGGGATATTGTCGACTACACCGTCAAGGAGAACATCGCGGAGCGAGTGGCCAAGCGTTTCGGCGCGGCGATGGGCACGGCGGCGATGAAGACCATGTTGTTCGGCACGCGCGTGCAGGCCATGCACTAGACAAGCAAGCCGGCTCGGTGCAGAAAATGGGGCGGAAACGCCCCATTTTCTGTTCATTTTTTTCGCTTGCCGGCAGGCAGCTCAGGCTGCCAGCAGTGAAAAGATGGCCGGGCGCTTGTTCAGCGCCAGCCGCTCCGGGCGCCAATCGGAAATGGGCAGCGTGACGATGGCCTCGCTTGGCAGGGTCAGGTCTACTGCGATCGACAGCAGGCTGGTGCCTGCGCAATGCTGGCGCATGGCCTCCAGCAAGGGGCCATTGCGGTAAGGCGTCTCGATCCAGACCTGGGTCTGGCGTGCCTTGCGCGATAGCTGCTCCAGCTCGCGCAGGCGCTTGGCGCGCTCGCCGGCGTCCACCGGCAGGTAGCCGTTGAAGGCAAAACTCTGGCCGTTGAGGCCCGACGCCATCACGGCCAGCAGGATCGAGCTCGGGCCCACCAGGGGGCGCACGCGCACGCCCTTGGTGTGAGCCAGGCGCACCAGGTTGGCACCGGGATCGGCCACCGCCGGCACGCCGGCCTCCGACAGCAGGCCGCCGTCGCGCCCTTCGCGGATCGGCGCCAGCAGCGCGGCCAGTTCGCCTTCCCGCGTATTGACATTGAGCTCGCGGATCTCGATCTGCTGGATCGGTTTGGCCAGGGGGCAGGTTTCGCTGAGTTTCTTCAGGAAGGCGCGTGCCGTCTTGGCGTTTTCCGCCACCAGGTAGTCCAGGCTGGCAGTGATTTGCTGCACGCCCGCCGGAATGACATCCGCCAGCGGGTCGAACTCGTCGCGTTTGCCCAGGGTGTTGGGGATCAGGTACAGGGTGCCGCTCATGCTTGGGTTCTCATTTGTCTTCTGTGGCTTAGGCGCAATACTGTTCACTTCACAACCACTTTGGGGACGATTTGCTGATTCAGCGGCTCGGATCGCCGCCGGATTCGGAA
>NZ_JBIUHC010000144.1:0-24562 GCF_044627735.1 Cupriavidus sp. CuC1
GCGCCCGGCACGACGGCGCCGCAGGCGCTGCCGGCATCGGCGCCGCGCGTGCGGGCGCGGATCGTAAATCGCCCCGGCTATGTGAACGTAAAAGTACAATCCATGCATCAACTCCAACGACGAATGCGGAGAATCGGGTCATGATGCACAGTAATGGGCGCCCATCGGGTGCGGCTCCGGCCGCCGCCGGGCAGGGCGCAGGCGTGGACGGGGCGCCGGCACGCAAACGCCCGCGTCCGGGCGAGCGGCGGGTGCAGATCCTGCAAACGCTGGCCGGGATGCTGGAAGTGCCGCGCGGGGAAAAGGTCACCACCGCGGCGCTGGCTGCCAAGCTCAGCGTATCGGAGGCGGCGCTATACCGCCATTTCGCCAGCAAGGCGCAGATGTTCGAAGGCCTGATCGGCTTTATCGAGCAGACCGTCTTCGGCCTGATCAATCAGATCACCACCCAGGAAGAGCATGGCTTGCGCCAGGCGCACGCCGTGGTGCGCATGCTGCTGTCCTTTGCCGAGAAGAATCCCGGCATGACGCGCGTGCTGACCGGCGAAGCGCTGGTGGGCGAGCACGACCGCCTGCAGGAGCGCATCAACCAGCTAGTGGACCGGATCGAGGCCTCGCTGCGGCAGTGCCTGAAGATCGCCATCAGCCAGGGCGCCTTTCCGCCCGACGCCGATGTGCCGGTGCGCGCCGCGCTGATCGTGGCGACCGTGCAGGGGCAGTGGCATCGCTATGCCAAGAGCGGCTTTCGCAAGCTGCCCAGCGAGAACGCGGACGCGCAGTTGCGTGTGCTGCTCGGCTAGGCTGCGCCCATTCTGAAGCATTGGCCGAAGCCGGCCGGATGCGCCAAAACCGATTGAAATGACGACGGTGTTTACTCCCTCTCCCCTCAGGGGGAGAGGGCTGGGGAGAGGGGTGGCTTAGCCAGGAGCCACTGGAAGCGAAGCCAATGGTTGTTTCCAGCATGACGGCGTAACCAGCGCCCGCCCTCTCCCCCGGCCCCTCTCCCACAAGTGGGAGAGGGGAGCAAACCAGCTGCCCTGGACGAAGCCGCCGGACAGGCCAAAACCGTCTGCCATGACGACGGCTGTCGCTCCCTCTCCCCTCAGGGGAAGAGGGGAGCAAACCGTGGCATTGTCCTGCGCTCAGGCCTGTATGGTCGCATCGGCGTTTTCGTCGGCCGGGGCCGCAGGCTTGTCGCGCAGCGGCTGCCATGCGGCGCCCGCGGCGTACCAGTCGATGCGCCGGGTCATCACCATGATGGCGGCCAGGATCACGAACATCAGCAGCGAGCCCAGCATCAGCGCATTGTCCTTCGACAGCAGCAGGCCATAGAGCGCGCCGTACAGCACGGTCAGCAGCGTGGCAAAGGCCAGCCCGCGCCGCCAGCTCTGCAGCACGAACGACAGGTAGAAGCCCAGCAGCCCGATGCAGGCAGCGCTGGCCGCCAGGTAGGCGAGCGCGAACGAGATATGCTCGGACAGGCTCAGCAGCAGCAGGAAGAATACCGCGAGTGCGAGGCCTACCAGCAGGTATTGGATCGGGTGGATGCGCAGGCGCTTGACCAGCTCGAACATGAAGAAGCCGGCGAAGGTCAGCAGCACGAACATGGCGCCGTACTTCACCGCGCGCTCCGCCTGCAGGTAGATGTTGACCGGATCGATCAGCGTCACCGACACCGTTTCGAGCATGCCGTCGCCGGTGCCAGCAAGCTGGCTGCGGGCCTTGGTGTTGTACGAGGTCACGCTCCAGTTGCTGCGAAAGCCCTGCGCGCTCACGCTGCGGGTGCGCGGCAGGAAGTCGCCGTCGAAACTCGGATGGGGCCACGCGGAATCGAGCGAGATGTCGTTCTGGTCCCCCACCGGGGTGAAGGCCAGCGACTGCGCGCCCAGCAGCGGCAAGGTCAGCGAGAACGGCACCACGCGCCGTGCCTGCGCGGACCTGCCATCCAGGCCGGGCTTGGCGGCTTTGGCGGGCGGCAAGTCGATCTCGGCGTGCAGGCCTTGCGACAGGCTTTTGAGCCGCGCGCCTTGCTCCAGCTTCAGCGCCTTGCCGTCCAGCTCGAACGCGGGTGCCGCCATCAGGCCGCGCGTGTCGCTGATACCGATCGTGATGTACGGCTGGCCCACCTCAAAGGCGACGTGCCCGGCCGAGCGCGGCAGCTCGGCCGGGTCGGGCAGCGCGATGGTGCCCTGCCAGCGGCTTTGCATCTCGTACACCAGCACCTTGTGGATGCCGCGATAGCGCTCGCTCGGCGTGACCTCGCCCTTGACCCGTAGCATCGTGGGGAAGACCAGCAACTGTCCGACCTCTGCCTGCAGCACGGTGGCATTCGGCCGCTTCGGGTCGCTGCTGTCCGTCACCCGCAGGATCTCCTTGTACGGCAGCACCAGCACCGGGCCGGTCAGGGTCTGCGGGCCGGCGTAGCTTTGCCAGACGCTGCGTACCGCTTCCTCGCGGTAGTGCTTGCGGTCCTGCACGGCATTGCCCACGAGATGCAGCGGGATCAGGATCAGCAGGATCAGGAACGCCGTGATGGCGGATTTGAAAAACAGGATTCGGTTCATGGCGGCAGGCGCGCGGGAGTGACGATGCCGCTAGCTTAGGGTTGCCATGTGAGCCGCCGCGGAAGCCTGCGTGAAGCGATTGGCCCGATTGTGTGCTGAGTGTGAAGTCGCTATGCCGCAGGCAGCGCAAGCGTCGCGCACGCTCCGCCCTCGGCGCGGTTGGCCAGCGTGATTTCACCGTGATGCAGCGTAGCGATCTCGCGCACGAAGCACAGGCCCAGCCCGGTGCTCTTGTCCTGCCCGCCGGGGCGCGGCAGCGAGTAGAAGCGCTCGAACAGGCGCGGCAGCGCATAGTCCGGAATGCCGGGGCCGTGATCGGTGACGCGCACGGCGATCTTCTCGGCGGGATCACTGCCGTGCGCCACGGACACGTCGACCGTGCTGGCCGCCGGCGCGAAGTCGATGGCGTTCTCCAGCAGGTTGCCCAGCGCCTGGTGCAGCAGGAACGGATCGCCTTTCACGACCGGCTCGGGCTGGCCAGATGGCAGCAAGCGCAGCGTCAGGTCGCGCTGGCGGGCGCGCGGCTCCAGCTCATGCAGCAACTGCTCGATCAGCGGCACCAATGCAACCGGCTCGTGGGTCTCCAGGCTCTGGCGTTGCTCCAGCGCCGCCAGCGCCAGCAGCTTGCGGATCATTGCCTCAAGCCGCTGTGCCTGCCGCCGGATATTGGCGACGAAGCGGTGGCGGTCGGCGCCCGGCATGTCTTCCTGCAGCAGCTCGGCGGCGCCGCTGATGGCCGCCAGCGGGCTCTTCATCTCGTGCGTCAGCGTGTGGATGTAGTGCTCGACATATTGCTTGTCCTCCAGCCGCAGGCGCATGCTCTCTACCGAGCGGCCCAGCTCGGCCAGCTCGCTGGCGCCGCGCAGGGGCATTTCGGCGCGCTCGCCCGCCGCCACCGCGCGCGCATAGCGCTGCAGCTGGCGCAGGCCGTGCACCAGCCACAGCGTGCAGGCCAGGCCGATGACGAACGCGCCGCCCATCAGCAACAGGCCGCTCTGCAGGATCTTGCGCTGGCTGCGTTCGATGAACGGCGCCATCGTCACGTTGGGCTTGGCCACGGTCAGGACGCCGATGGTCTTGTTGCCGTCGCGGATGGGGGCTGCCACGTGCATCACCGTGCTGGCATCGTCGTCGGGGTTGGCGCGCGTGCTGCGCGCGCCGTACTCGCCGCGCAGCGTGCGGTAGACATCGTTCCAGCGCGAGTAATCCGCGCCAACCGCCGCCTCGCCGGAATCGAAGCGCACGATGCCGCGCTCGTCCGTGATGTAGATGCGGTAGCCCACCGCATCCTTGTGCATGCCCCAGACATTGGCATCGACCTTGTCCTCGCGCAGCCGCGCCAGGCGGCGCGCGAAGGCGCCGTCGGCGATGCGGCCGTTCTTCATGTCGTCGGCGGCCAGCACCGCCAGCACATGCGCGGTATCGACCAGCGTGTCCTCCATGGCTTGCCGCACGCCGGGCTTGACCTCCTGGACGAATACCCGCAGCGTGAGGAACGCCGCCAGCCCGACGATCAGGAAGAAGCCGAAGAAGATGCGAAGCCCGATATGCATGTGTGGCCGTGGGTAGGTTGTGTATGAAGTGGAGGCGCCGCTCAGCCTTCGAGCGAATAACCCATGCCACGATGGGTGCGGATCGAATCGCACTCCGGATCGAGCGCGCGCAGCTTGGCGCGCACCGTCTTGATATGCGTATCGACGGTGCGGTCGATGGTGTCGAGCGCGTCGTGCCAGACCAGGTCCATCAGCTGCGCGCGCGAATAGATGCGCCCGGGATGCTGCAGCAGCAAGGCCAGGAGCCGGTACTCGTAACGGGTCAGGTCGAGCCACTGGCCGCGCCAGGCCAGGCGCGCGCCGTCGGCATCGAGCGTGAAGCCTTCAGGCTGCACGGGTGCCGGCGCAAGTCCAGGCGGCGCGGCACGCTTGCCGGCGCGCCGCAGGATCACGCGTACCCGCGCCGCCAGCTCTCGCGGCGAGAAGGGCTTCACCACGTAGTCGTCGGCGCCGATCTCCAGCCCGACGATGCGGTCGATTTCCTCGTTGCGCGCGGTGAGGAAGATCACGGGCACATCGGAGAAGGTGCGCAGCGTGCGGCAGACTTCGAAGCCATTGATGTCGGGCAGGCCCACGTCCAGGATCACCAGGTCCGGCGCTTGCGCGCGCAGGCGCGCAAGCGCGGCGCCGCCGAGCGCGCAGTGCTCGACCGTCATGCCTTCGGTGGATAGCGCATAGAGGATGGTGTCCGCGATGGCGGATTCGTCTTCGATGACCAGGATGCTGGGTGGTTTCGTCAAGGCTGGATTGGCGTTTGGTTAGCGTTTGGTTAGCGTCTGGTTCGTGTTTGGATCGCGTCGGGCGGCGCGCCGCCGCCGGCGCCTTTGTTTGCTCTATAATAAGCGGGTCGCGCCGATTTGATGACTGGCTTGCGGGCGCGCGGCGGCATGGTAACCCCTGGAGGCGTGGTTTTGGGGGTCCCGGCAGCCAATATAAATGCGGCTAAAGAGGTGGGTCGGTTCCCTGCCACGCAAGGCACCGACACGCGGGACACAAGACCCGTGCAAAACCCGATTTGGCTGCGCCGTCGTTGATGCTGTGTTTGATGTCAGGTTCGATGTCATCCGCAGGCAACGTCCACGCAATGCCGGTCGGGTTTTTTTTCGCCTGTTTGCCAACGGGCTTATTCCATGACAGACGTAGCTCCGCCTCCTGCCACGTTGGCATTGCCGGCCGATTCGGTCGGCTTCGTCACGCCGCAGCGCATGCATTTCCCCGAGCCGTTGAAGCTGCGCAACGGCACCTCGCTAGCCGACTACGACCTGATGGTCGAGACCTACGGCACGCTCAACGCCGCCCGCTCCAACGCCGTGCTGGTGTGCCACGCGCTCAACGCTTCGCACCACGTGGCCGGCGTGTACGAGCACGACCCGCGCGACGTCGGCTGGTGGGACAACATGGTCGGCCCGGGCAAGCCGCTCGACACCGACCACTTCTTCGTCATCGGCGTCAACAACCTCGGTTCCTGCTTCGGCTCGACCGGCCCGATGAGCGCCAACCCCGCCACCGGCCAGCCCTATGGCGCGATGTTCCCGGTGGTCACGGTGGAAGACTGGGTCAATGCCCAGGCGCGCGTGGCGGACCGGTTCGGCATCACCCAGTTCGCGGCGGTGATGGGCGGCAGCCTGGGCGGCATGCAGGCACTGGCCTGGAGCCTGATGTATCCGCAGCGGCTGCGCCACTGCATCGTGGTGGCATCCACTCCCAAGCTGTCGGCGCAGAACATCGCCTTCAACGAGGTGGCGCGCAGCGCGATCCTGTCCGACCCGGACTTCCACGGCGGCAACTACTACGCGCACGGCGTCAAGCCCAAGCGCGGCCTGCGTGTCGCGCGGATGATCGGCCATATCACTTACCTGTCCGACGAGGACATGGCGGAGAAATTCGGCCGCGAGCTCAAGACCGACGACATCCGCTTCTCCTTCGATGTCGAGTTCCAGGTGGAGAGCTACCTGCGCTACCAGGGCGACAAGTTCGCCGAGTACTTCGATGCCAACACCTACCTGCTGATCACGCGCGCGCTCGATTATTTCGATCCGGCGCTGGCCTTCGGCGGCGATCTCACGCGCGCGGTGTCGCAGACGCAGGCCAGCTTCCTGGTGGCCAGCTTCACCACCGACTGGCGCTTCGCCCCCAATCGCAGCCGCGAACTGGTCAAGGCCCTGCTCGACAACAAGCGCCCGGTCAGCTATGCGGAGATCGATGCGCCGCACGGGCACGACGCCTTCCTGCTCGACGACCCGCGCTATCACAACCTGATGCGCGCCTACTACGAACGCATCGCCGAGGAGATAGGCGCATGAATGCCGCGGCCAACCCCAATATCCTGGCGCTGCGCCCCGACTTCCGCGCCATCGCGCGCTGGATCGAGCCCAACTCCACGGTGCTCGACCTTGGTTGCGGCGACGGCAGCCTGCTGCGCGTGCTGCAGGACGAGCTCGACGTGCAGGCCTACGGCATCGAGATCCAGGACGACGGCGTGCTGGCGTGCGCGCAGAAGGGCGTGCACGTGATCCAGCAGAACCTGGAAGGCGGCCTGGCGCTGTTCGAGGACAAGAGCTTCGATACGGTGATCCTGTCGCAGACGCTGCAGACCATCCACAACACCGCGCAGGTCCTGCGCGAGACGCTGCGGGTGGGGCGCGAATGCATCGTGTCCTTCCCCAACTTCGGCTACTGGCCGCACCGGCTGTCGGTGTTCCGCGGCCGCATGCCGGTGTCGGAGGCGCTGCCGTACCAGTGGTACAACACGCCGAACGTGCGGGTGCTGACCATCAGCGACTTTGAAGCGCTGGCGTCCAAGGTCGGCCTGCGCATCCTCGACCGCGTGGTGATGCATGAGGGCGTGACGGTCAACTGGGGCTCGAACTGGCGCGGCAGCCTGGCGGTGTACCGGGTATGCGCCACCTGAGCCGGCGAGGGCGGGGGGCTTCGTTCAGCCGCCCGCCGCGCTAGTCTCGAGCGCCGCCTGCGCCACCAGGTGGTCGACGAAGGCGCGCACCTTGGGGGCCAGGTGGCGGGTTGGCGTGTAGACCGCGAAGGCGGTGCCCACGTAGGGTTCCAGGATCTCCCAGTCGTGAAGCACCGGTACCAGGCTGCCTGACGCCAGCGCCGCCGCGGCCGAGAAATCCGGCACCAGCCCGATGCCGCCGCCGGCCTGCGCCATGGCGACGATGGCCGCGCTGTTGTTGAGCGTGACCTTCGGCGGGATGCGCAGCGCCACTGTTTGCCCGTCGCGCTTGTGCCGCAGGCTCCAGCGTTCGCCGAAGGCGCCATAGCCCAGGTAGATGCAGCGATGCCCGGCTAGCGCCGCCGGCTCGGCGGGCGTGCCATGCCGGGCCAGCCAGCCGGGTGCCGCCACCAGCCGGTAACGCACCGCGCGGATTGGCCGCGCCGCCAGTCCCGGCGCCAGTTCGCGCGCAATACGGATGGCCACGTCCACGCCTTCTTCCACCAGGTCCACCAGGCGGTCCGCCAGCGTCAGCTGCAGGTCCAGCGCGGGAAAGCGGTCCAGCAGGGCCGGCAGCCGCGGTGCCAGCCAGGCCTGCCCGAACACCACCGGCGCGCTGATCCGCAGCAGGCCATGCGGCGCGCCGCCGTGGTCGCTGGCCAGCGTGTTCACCTCCTGCGCGGCCGCCACCATGCGCGCGCAGGCGGCATGCACCGCTTGCCCGAGTTCGGTCAGGGCAAAGGCGCGCGTGGTCCGTTGCAGCAGGCTTGCGCCGATGGCTGCTTCCAGCCGAGTCACATGGCGGCTGACGGCGGAGGGTGTCATGCCAAGCTCGCGGGCGGCGGCCGAGAAGCTGCCGCATTCCACCACCCGGGCGAATACGGCCATGGCGTTAAGTTGCGCGACGGGCATGGGCTGGCTCCTGGATTTGTGATCACAGGTCAAATGGTAATTGCTTATCTGATGGATTGTTGACTTGATTGCGCGGTGGAACAATGGCGTCCAAGCGTACGAAGCTCCGTAGGAGACATCAATGAATATCGATAGATCTGGCACCGCCGTGGCTTCCCCGGCCGCCACCCCGGCCCCGCAGGCCACGGAATCCGCCCGGCGCGGCGGCGCCTGGCGCATGGTGGCCGCCATCCCCTGTCGGGCACCATCGGCTGGTTCGTGGTGACAAGCGGGCAGTCCCCGCTCGACGTGGTGTTTTTCCGCTGCATCTTCGGCGGCGCCGCGCTGCTGGGCACGCTGGCCCTGCGGCGCGGCTGGCAACCCATGCGCGGCCGCGACTGGGGCTGGATGGCGCTGGGCGGCGTCACGCTGATCCTCAACTGGCTGGCCTTGTTCTCCGCCTATTCGTACAGCGGCATTTCGGTGTCCACGGTGGTCTATCACACCCAGCCCTTCTTCTTGCTTCTGCTGGCGGCGCTGTTCCAGCGCGAGGCCATCGCGCCCGGGCGCCTCGCCTGGCTGGTGCTCGCCTTTGGCGGCGTGGTGCTGATTACCGGGCTGGAACATGGCGGCGCCACTGGCGGCATGCTGTATGGGGTCGGGCTGGCGATGCTGGCGGCATTGCTGTATGCCATCACCACCATGGCCACGCGCCGCCTCAAGGGGATTCCGGCAGGGCAGATCGCGGGCCTGCAGATGGTGATGGGGGTGGTCATGCTGTTCCCGCTGGCGCATCCGGCGGTGGAAACCTTCGGCGGGCGGACCTGGGGGGCGCTGCTGGCGCTTGGCCTGGTGCATACCGGGGTGATGTACACGCTGTTGTACGGCGCCTTCCAGCGCCTGAACGTGCTGTCGATCGCCACGCTGTCGTTTGTCTACCCGCTGGTGGCCATCGTGATCGATGTGCTGGTGTTCGGGGTGGTGCTCACGCCGCTGCAACTGGCGGGCATGGCGCTGATCCTGCTGGCGGTGATCGGCAACCAGCTGGGTTGGAATCCTTTACGGCGGGCGCGGGCGGCACGGGAGGAGGGCTGAGCCGGCGGCGGATTGGAGGGGACGCTCGGTTGACGCGGCGCCAGCGCCCATCTACCGTTTGCAGTATTATCGAACGATCGTACTTTTTTGGTCCCCAACATGTCCGCCACGCCAGCCAGCCAGACTGTCCATTCCTTCGACCACGCGATTGCGCTGGAGCCGGCAGGCGCAAACCTGTTCCACGGCCGCACCACGCCTGCCTACTGGAACATGATCGGCCCCTTCGGCGGCATCACGGCGGCCACCCTGCTGCAGGCCGTGCTGCAGCATCCCGAGCGGCTGGGCGATCCGTCCGCGCTGACCGTCAACTTCGCCGGCCCGATCGTCGAAGGGCCCTTTGTGATCGAGGCGCGTCCGGTGCGTACCAACCGCAACACCCAGCACTGGACCATCGAGCTGCGCCAGGGCGACGAAGTGGCGACCACGGCTACCGCCTTCTTCGCGGTGCGCCGAGAGACCTGGAATTGCGGCGAGGCGGTGTTCCCGCAGGTGCCGCCGGCAAGCGATGTCCCACCGATGGCCGGTTTCGCGCCGGTGCGCTGGCTGGATGCGTATGAGTTGCGGCCGGTGCGCGGCGCCAAGCCGAATGTCGAGGCCGGCACCGAGAATCCGGACAGCTTGACCCAGTTCTGGCTGCGCGACGCGCCCGCGCGTACGCCGGACTTCGCCGCGATGGCGGCATGGTGCGACACCTTCTACCCGCGCATCTTCCTCAAGCGCGCCGGCTTCGTGCCGGCCGGCACCGTGTCGCTGACCACGTACTTCCATGCCGATGCCGAGACCCTGGCCGCGCTGGGCGAGGGCCATGTGCTGGGCAGCGCCCAGGCGCAGGTGTTCCGCCAGGGCTTCTTCGACCAGAGCGCGCAGATCTGGAGCCCGCAGGGCGAACTGCTGGCGACCTCGCACCAGATCGTCTACTACAAGCAGTAAGCGTTCGCGCTGCCGGGTATCAGGGTCAGGGTGTCAGGGGGGGCAGGGGGTCAGGCCGCGGCGCGGGCCTGGGCCTCGTAGCGGTGCACGGTGTTGCGCATCGCCCATAGCAGCACCACGCCGGGCACCGCCACCGCCACGGTGCTGAGGTAGAAGGCCGACCAGCCGAAGGCCTCCACCAGGTAGCCCGAGCTCGGCCCCACATAGACGCGCCCGACCGAGGCCAGCGCGGACAGCAGCGCGTACTGGGTGGCCGAGAACGAGCGGTTGCACAGCGTCATCAACAGCGCCACGAAGGCCGCCGTGCCCATGCCGCCGCAGAGGTTCTCCACCGCGATGGTGGCGCCCATGGTCCACAGGTGCGGCGGCGTCACCGCCAGGATCCAGTAGCCGAGGTTGGACACCCCCTGCAGGATGCCGAATAGCAGCAGCGAGCGGTACAGGCCCAGGCGCACCATCAGCGTGCCGCCGAACAGCGCGCCCACGATGGTGGCGGCCAGCCCGAGCGTCTTGTTGACCAGGCCGACTTCACCGGCCGAAAAGCCCACGCCGCGGATCAGGAAGGTGGTGGACAGGCTGCCGGCAAACGCATCGCCCAGCTTGTAGAGCACGATCAGCAAAAGCAGCCACCAGGCGCCGGGGCGCGAGAAGAAGTCGCGCAGCGGGCCCAGGATGGCTTCTTCCATGGTGCGCGGCGTGCGCGCCGGCGATTCCGCCTCGGGCGCCCACAGCAGGCTGACGATGCCGATGCCCATCAACCCCGCCATCAGCAGGTACATCTGCTGCCAGCCCAGCACGCGGTCGGCCAGCCATAGTGCCAGCCCGCCCGAGACCAGCATCGCCAGCCGGTAGCCCAGCACCTTGACCGCCGCCCCCACGCCGCGCTCCGGCGCGCGCAGCACGTCGGTGCTGTAGGCGTCGAACACGATGTCCTGCGAGGCCGACATGAAGGCCACCAGGGTGGCCAGCGCGGCCAGCGTCCACAGCGCCTCGTGCGGCGGGCAGAAGGCCATGCCCGCGATGCCCAGCACCAGCCCGATCTGGGTCAGCAGCAGCCAGCCGCGGCGCCGGCCCAGCAGCGGCAGCGTATAGCGGTCCATCAGCGGGGCCCACAGGAACTTGAAGATATAGGCCTGGCCCACCAGCGAGAAGAAGCCGATGGTCTTGATATCAAGCCCTTCCACCGTCATCCAGGCCTGCAATGTGCCGGAGGTGAGTGCCAGCGGCAGCCCCGAAGCGAAGCCCAGCGTGAGCATGGCGCCGATGCGGCGATTGCGGAAAATGTCGAGATAGGCTTGAAAGGTCATGAATCAGGATGGCAATCGGGGCAATCGGGGCAATCGAGGCAGTCGGGATGGCGATCAGGCGGGGCAAGGCGCCGTGTATTATTGCATTACCGTCAGCGCCGGCCCCATGCGCGGGATGCGCCGGGCCCGGACCGTGTCCTGGCCGCATCAACCCTTGCTCACCCTGCTTGCAGGAAACCGCATCCAAGGAATCGCACATGTCCGATCGCCAGCGTTGTCAGTGCCGCCACCGGCGGGCCGGGATTGCGTTGCCACGTCGACTGGCCGCGCTGGCGCTGGCAGCCAGCGCCGCGCTGAGCATGGCCGCCGCCCAGGCCCAGGGCCAGGCCCAGCCGCAGGACGCTGAAGATGGCATCCGCGTGCAACGCGGCGGCGCGTCCATCCGCCAGATCGTGCCGGTCGAGGTCATCGAGCAGCAGGCCTCGCAGGAGTACGAGCAACTCAAGGAAGAAGCGCAGGCCAAGAAGACCCTGGTCGGCGACAACAACCCGCAGCTGGTGCGCCTGCGCGCCATCGCCAAGCGCATCCTGCCGCAGACCCCGCGCTGGAACGAACGCGCGAGGCAATGGAAGTGGGAAGTCAACCTGATCAACTCCAAGCAGGTCAATGCGTTCTGCATGCCCGGCGGCAAGATCGCCTTCTACACCGGCCTGCTCGACCAGCTCAAGCTGACCGACGACGAAGTCGCCATGGTGATGGGGCACGAGATAGCCCATGCGCTGCAGGAGCATGCGCGCGAGCGGGCGGCCAAGTCCGAGATCACCAACCTGGGCGCCAACGTGATCTCGCAACTGTTCGGTTTCGGCAACCTCGGCAATATGGCGCTCGGCACCGGGGCGCAGCTGCTCACGCTGCGGTTCTCGCGCTCGGACGAGACCGAGGCCGACCTGGTTGGCATGGACATCGCCGCGCGTGCCGGCTACGACCCGCGCGCCGCCGTGTCGTTGTGGCAAAAAATGGGGGCGGTCTCGCAATCCTCGGCGCAGTCGGGCTCGGAGTTCCTCTCCACCCATCCGTCGGGCCGCACCCGCATCGCCGAGCTGGAGAAGCACCTGCCCGAGGTGTTGCCGCTCTACGCGCGCGCGATCGATTCCAGCGTCGGCAAGCTGCCGACCTATCGGGCCAATATGGCCAACCTGAGCAGCGCGCCGGTCGACAGCGGCGACGACGACCGGCAAAAGCCACTTAGTAAGTAGAGACGCCCGAGAGGCGCTCTTGATGGTGGATCCTGCAAGGGCACGGTGGTCAAGGCCGGGATCTGATCGAAGGGATTTCCTGGGACGAAAAAAAGCCGGCGAACCATCGCCGGCTTTTTCATTCGCGCGCGGCTGGTGAGAGCCGCATTGGCGCTTGAGCGTGTCAGGCGCTCAGGCCAGTCGCCTCGTCCGCGCCGACATGCACGTTCATGCATTGCACGGCAGCGCCGGCAGCGCCCTTGCCCAGGTTGTCCAGGCGCGCCATCAGCACGATGCGCTCGGCCGAGCCGAACACGAACAGGTCCACGCGGTTGGTGTCGTTGCTGGCCTGCACGTCGAAGAAGCCGCCGTCCAGGTTGGCCTCATCGCCCACCGGCATCACGCGCACGAACTGCTCGCCTTCGTAGTGCTTGCGGTAGATGTCCGCGATCTGTTCCGGCGTGACCTTGCGCGCCAGGCGATCCGGGTACACCGGCACCGTCACGGCCAGGCCCTTGAGGAAGTTGCCGACGATCGGGTTGAAGATCGGCGCCTGCGCCAGGCCGGCCTGCACGCGCATCTCGGGCAGGTGCTTGTGCGCGAGGCCGAGCGAGTAGGGGCGCGGGCTGTTGAGCTTGGGGTTACCGCCGGCTTCGAACTCGGCAATCATCTGCTTGCCGCCGCCGCTGTAACCGGTCAGCGAGAATGCCGAGACCGGGTAATCGGCTTGCATCACGCCGGCTTCCACCAGCGGGCGCACCGCCATCAGGAAGGCGCTGGCGTGGCAGCCCGGCACCGCGATGCGCTTGCTGGTGCGGATCTTCTCGCGCTGGCCGCGCGTGAGTTCCGGCAGGCCATAGGCCCAGCTGTCGGTGGTGCGGAACGCCGTGCTGGCGTCGATCACGCAGGTATCGGGATTGGTCACCAGCGCCACGGCCTCGCGGGAGGCAACGTCGGGCAGGCACAGGAAAGCGACGTCGGCGGCATTCAGAAAGCGTGCTCGTTCGGCCGGATCCTTGCGCTTGTCATCGGCGATACGCAGCAGCTCCACATCGGAACGGCCGGAGAGATAGTCGAGCAACCGGAGACCGGTGGTGCCTTCCTGACCATCTACGAACACTTTGAAAACCATGGCGGACTCACTCGGAAATACGAAAGACGAAAGGTCCCACGCCGGAATCGGATGGGAACCAGCATTGTAACTAGGTTGGGGGGACGTGGCAGGGTGCGTGCCGCAATGCAGCGCAAATCCCCTTGTCGTTCATAACCTAGTAGGTTAAATTTGATCGAGAAACATACGCCTCACTGCAGGCCTCACTGCCGGCTCTCGGTGATCAGGACCTACGCGGATCACAATGTATGGCAGGACGTTTACCGGCCAATTGCCGCCGCCGGTGCACTGCATCTGAAACTGATGGTCACCGATGCGGTGCTGGTCGTGTCATTCCAGGAGCTGAAACCATGAAATGTCCAGAATGCGGGGGTGCGGAACTGGTGCAGGACACGCGCGACGTGCCTTATACATACAAGGGCGAAACGGTCATCGTTCCCGCGGTCTCGGGCAGCTTTTGTCCGGCGTGCGGGGAAATCGTGCTGGATCCGAATCAAGCAGACCGGTACGGCGAAGCGGCCGCGGCGTTCCAAAAGCAGGTCAACGCCGCGATCGTCGATCCGGCCTTCATCGTTGCCGTGCGCAAGAAGCTGAGCCTGGACCAGCGCGAGGCCGCGGAGATCTTCGGCGGCGGCGTCAATGCCTTCTCGCGCTACGAAACCGGCAAGACCAAGCCGCCGCTGGCCCTGGTCAAGCTGCTCAAGGTGCTGGAGCGGCACCCGGAGCTGCTCGACGAAGTGCGCTCGGCGTAGCCGGCGCGTCGGCTCACAGCGGGAAGTCGTAGTCGATCGACAGCGGCGCGTGATCGCTGAACTTCTCGTCCTTGTAGATCGAGGTGGCCTGCGCGGTCTCGGCGATCTTGGTCGTGGCCAGGTGGTAATCGATGCGCCACCCGACGTTCTTCACGTAGGCCTGGCCGCGGTTGCTCCACCAGGTGTACTGCTCGGGGCGCGGATCCAGCTTGCGGAACACGTCCACATAGCCGTGCACATCGAACAGTTCGCCGATCCAGCCGCGCTCTTCCGGCAGGAAGCCCGAATTCTTCAGGTTGCCCTTCCAGTTCTTGATGTCGATTTCCTTGTGGGCGATGTTGACGTCGCCGCACAGCACGATCTCGCGCCCGCTGGCCTTGAGTTGCAGCAGGTGGGGCAGGAAGGCTTCCATGAAGCGGAATTTCGCTTGCTGGCGTTCCTCCCCGCTGGAGCCCGAGGGCACGTAGACCGAGATCACGGCAAGGTGCGGATACTGCACCTCGACATAGCGGCCTTCATTATCGAACTCGGCGACGCCGAAGCCGGTGATCACGCGCTCCGGCTTGTGCCGGGTGTAAAGGCCGACACCGCTATAGCCTTTTTTCTCCGCATAATGGAAGTAGCCGTGGTAGCCATGTGGCGCCAGGAACGCTTCCGTCATGTCGGCAGCCTGTGCCTTGAGCTCCTGGACGCAGACCATGTCGGCGTCCTGCTTGCCCATCCATTCGAAAAAGCCTTTCTTGGCCGCGGAGCGGATGCCGTTGAGGTTGGCGCTGATAATCCGTAACATCTCGGGAAATTTTGAAATCAGAGAGAAAAGATGACGCAGCAGACGACGCCGCAGCCCGGCGCTGGCGACCTGAGCCAGACCTTCATCCGCTTCGCGCTCGACGCTGGCGTGCTGTCCTTCGGCGAATTCGTGACCAAAGCGGGCCGCAAGTCGCCGTACTTCTTCAATGCGGGCCTGTTCAACCAGGGTGCGATGCTAGGCCAGGTGGCGCAATTCTATGCGAAAACCCTGCTCGCTTCCGGTTTGGACTTCGACGTGCTATTCGGGCCGGCCTACAAAGGCATCACGCTGGCGTCCGCCACCGCGGTAGCGCTGGCCGGGCTCGGACGTGACGTTGGCTTCGCCTACAACCGCAAGGAAGCCAAGGACCACGGCGAAGGCGGTACGCTGGTGGGCGCCAAGCTGCAGGGCAAGGTCGTGATCATCGACGACGTGATCTCCGCCGGCACCTCGGTGCGCGAGTCGATGGCGATGATCCGCGCGGCTGGCGCGGAGCCGGCGGCCGTGCTGATCGCGCTCGACCGCATGGAAAAGAGCGGCACGGCCGATCAGGTCGGGACGCATTCTGCAGTGCAGGATGTGCAGCGCGAATATGGCGTGCCGGTGATCTCCATCGCCAGCCTGAAGGACTTGCTGGCTTACCTGGACGCATCGCAGGATCCCGCGCTGGGTGGCTCGCGCGAGGCGGTGGCTGCCTATCGGCAGCGCTACGGCGTATAGTCTGGAACCTGTTGCCTGCTGCTTGCAACGCTTTGTCGCAACGCAGCAGATATCGGGGAACCGCGCAGGAAAATCGCCGGTCTGACTGATTTCGCTGGCTGGCCCCTTCCGGATACCCGGGGCCGCCAGGGATTCGTTTTGCCGCCCGGCAAGGCGGCGCAGCATCTCTTTTTTGGAGGTTAGCTGGCGATGGACATCAAGACGATCCGCGAGCAGGCATTCGCCATGCCGCTCACCAGTCCGGCCTATCCGATGGGGCCATACCGCTTCATTCATCGCGAATTCTTCATCATCTCCTACCGCACCGATCCCGAGCTGTTGCGCGCGGTGGTGCCGGAACCCCTGGAGATCGCCGACGCGGTGGTCAACTACGAATTCATCCGCATGCCAGACTCCACCGGGTTTGGCGACTACACCGAATCGGGCCAGGTGATTCCCGTCACCTACCAGGGCAAGCCCGGCAACTACACCCATGCCATGTACCTCGACGACCATCCGCCACTGGCGGGCGGGCGCGAGCTATGGGGCTTCCCGAAGAAGCTGGCCAGCCCCACGCTCGCGGTCCACACCGATACGCTGGTCGGCACGCTCGACTACGGCCCGGTGCGTGTCGCCACCGGCACCATGGGCTACAAGCACCGCGAGCTCGACATGGACGTGCTGGGCCTGGCGCTCGCGAGCACGCCCAACTACCTGCTCAAGGTCATTCCGCACGTGGACGGCTCCGCGCGCATCTGTGAGCTGGTCTGCTACTTCCTGAAAGACGTGCAGATGAAGGGCGCGTGGACCGGGCCCGCAGCGCTATCGCTGTCCCCCCATGCGCTCGCGCCGGTGGCTGCCCTTCCGGTGCTGGAGGTCCTCGGTGCCAAGCACTACGTTGCCGACCTCACCCTAGGTCTGGGTGAGGTGGTGTTCGATTACCTGGCCTGAACGGCCACGCATCCATCGGTTTCCAACGGTTTTCATCGGTCCCGGCCCATCCGGCCGGCCCGCCTAACCTGAATCATCCAGACAGGAGAAACGTCCATGAAGCTCCAAGGAAAATCCGCCATCGTGACCGGCGCCGCCAGCGGCATCGGCAAGGCCATTGCTGACCTGCTGGCCAAGGAGGGCGCGGCGGTCGCCATCGCCGACCTGAATCTCGAGGCTGCGCAGAAGGCCGCCGCCGATATCGAAGCCGCCGGCGGGCGCGCCATCGCCGTGGCGATGGATGTGACCAACGAGGACGCGGTCAACAGCGCCACCGAGGCGGTGGCCAAGGCGTTTGGCGGCATCGATATCCTGATCTCCAACGCCGGCATCCAGATCGTCAACCCGATCCAGAACTACGCCTTCTCCGACTGGAAGAAGATGCAGGCCATCCACGTCGATGGCGCCTTCCTCACCACCAAGGCCGCGCTCCAGCATATGTACAAGGACAAGCGCGGCGGCACCGTGATCTATATGGGCTCGGTGCATTCGCACGAGGCCTCGCCGCTGAAGTCCGCCTACGTTGCCGCCAAGCATGCGCTGCTTGGCCTGGCACGCGTGCTGGCCAAGGAAGGCGCGGAGTACAACGTGCGCTCGCACGTGATCTGTCCGGGTTTCGTGCGCACGCCGCTGGTGGACAAGCAGATTCCCGAACAGGCCAAGGAGCTTGGCATCAGCGAGGAAGAGGTGATTCGCCGCGTCATGCTGGGCGGCACCGTGGACGGCGTGTTCACCACCGTGGACGACGTGGCGCAGACCGCGCTGTTCCTGTGCGCCTTCCCGTCGGCGGCGCTGACCGGGCAGTCCTTTGTCGTGAGCCACGGCTGGTACATGCAGTAAGCGACAAGAAAAGCGGCCGGGCGGCGATACCGCCGCCCGGCCGGCATGACCGCATGCAAGGTCGGAAAGCAAAGTCATCAAGGAGGGGTCGTGGCAGGTGGACGTCGGCAAAAGCTGGATAAAGTGGCACAGGAAAATATAGTGGCACTGCAAAAGGGCACGCCGAAGCAGCAGGCTGTAAAAAGCGCGGCCGTGAGAAGCACGGCTGTAAAAAGCGCCGCGGCGGCCGTGGTAGCGAACCCGGCGGCGCCCGCGCTCAAACACGAGGCTCCAAAGCCCGAACCGTTAAGAGAGCCGGAGCCAAACCTCCTGCCTCCCGGCGGCTGCGCGCCGCCGGACCTCGCGCCTGAGGGCGCCGGCCGCAAGCGGCCGGTTCACAATGAATACGCGGTCAGGGCTTTGGTGCTGCAAGGCGGCGGCGCGCTCGGTTCGTATCAGGCAGGCGTGTACCAGGGACTGGCGGAGGCGGGCATCCAGCCTAACTGGGTGGCCGGGATTTCAATCGGCGCGTTGAACGCTGCCGTGATCGCGGGCAATGCGCCCGAGCGCAGGGTCGAGCAGTTGCGCGCTTTCTGGGACTACATCTGCCAGCAGCCGTGGCTGCCCAGCCTGCTGCCCTACGAGGTGGTCGCGGAGACCGCCGCGCACTGGCCCGATCCACTGCGCATCTGGTTCGACGGCATCGAGGCCGCGCGTGCCATCTTCGAGGGGCAGCGGGGTTTCTTCCAGCCTCGTCCGTGGACCAGCCTGGTGGAGCGCCAGTGTGGCCCCGCCAGCGCCAGCTATTACGACACCAGCCCGCTCAAAGCCACGCTGGAGCGCTTTGCCGATTTTGACCGCATCAACTCGCATCATAAGGAGACGCGCGTGTCGGTTGGCGCGGTGAATGTGCGGACCGGCAATTTCGCTTACTTCGACAACACCCGACGCAAGCTGCACGCCGAGCATTTCATGGCTTCCGGCGCTTTGCCGCCGGGATTTCCCGCGGTGGAGATCGATGGCGAGTTCTATTGGGATGGCGGCCTGGTATCCAACACGCCGCTGTCCGAAGTCCTGACCGCCCAGCCCCGGCGCGACGCGCTGATCTTCCAGGTGGACCTGTGGAGCGCGCGCGGCAAGTTGCCGCACAACCTGCTGGACGTGGCGGAGCGGCAGAAAGACATCCAGTATTCCAGCCGCACGCGCACCATCACGGATTACATGGGCGAGCAGCAGAACTACCGCCGCATGCTGAGCGAGGTGATGGCGCTGGTGCCGCAGGGGCAACGGGACAATGACTGGTACCGCAAGGCGGCGGAGTACGCATGCGATGCGCGCCGCAATGTGATCCAGCTGGTCTATCGCGACAAGACGTTTGAGGGCAACGCCAAGGATTATCAGTTTGGCTTGCTGACCATGAACGATCACTGGACCAGCGGGCTGGACGACATTCGGGAGACATTGAAGCATCCGGAGTGGCTGGCCATGCCGACGCATGAGAAGCCGTTTGTCACGCACGACATCCATCGCGGCAACGGGCATGCCTGACCCGACGCGAGGGGGCCGGGGCCGGCTTGGCCCTGGTCCCTTCGCTGCTGCCCCGCAGCCTCAGACCACCTTGAGCTTCGCCAACTCCGGCTTTCCCGGCGGATACTCGGGCTTCAGTTTCTCGAACACCGCCATCATGATCTCCGCCACCATCAGGTTCCGGTGCGTCTTCGAATTCGCGGGCACGATATGCCACGGTGCTTCCGGCGTGCTGGTCGCGGCAATGGCGGCCTCGTAGGCGGTCTCGTAGTTCTTCCAGTACTGCCGCTCTTCCAGATCCTTCGGGTCGAACTTCCAGTGCTTCTGGGGATCCGCCAGCCGTGCTTCCAGCCGGGCCTTCTGCTCGTCCTTGGAAATATGCAGGAAGCATTTGACGATGGTGGTGCCGGTTTCCAGCAGCATCGTCTCGAAGGCGCGTAGCTGCTTGTAGCGGCGCTCGCATTCGGCTTCGTCGATCCACTCGTGCACCCGCGTGATCAGCACGTCTTCATAGTGGCTGCGATTGAAGACCACGATCTCACCGGCGCGCGGCACCTGGGCATGGATGCGCCACAGGTAGTCGTGCGCGAGTTCTTCGGCGGTGGGGGATTTGAACGCGACGACGCGGATGCCGAGGGGGTCGAAGCTGCGGAACACGCCGCGCACGGTGCCGTCCTTGCCGCTGGTGTCCATGCCTTGCAGCACCACCAGCAGCTTGCGCTTGTGTTCGGCGTAGAAGATGTCCTGCAGCTCGTCAAGCCTGGTGCTCAGTTCGGCAATGCGGGCCTGGTCGGTGGCTTTGTCGCCGCTGGAGAGCGGCTTGGTGCCGGCGTTGAAGTCGGCCAGGCGGAAGTTCTTGCCCGAGGTGATGCGGAAATCGGCGAGCGACATTGGCACTCCATGGAGGGCGCGGCCGTGGCTGGCCGCAAGCCCCTATGGTCAGGCAGGCAGCCGGTCCAGGTCAATGCTGCCTTCGAACACCGTGGTGGCCGGGCCGGTCATGCGTACCGACTCGCCTTCCCCGTCCCAGGCAATCGTCAGGTCCCCGCCATGGGTGTGCACCAGTACGGGCGAGTCCAGCAGGCCGCGGCGAATGCCGGCGACGACTGCCGCGCACGCGCCCGTGCCGCAGGCCAGCGTCTCGCCGGCACCGCGCTCGAACACGCGCAGGCGAATCGTATGGCGCTCCACCACCTGCATGAAGCCGGCGTTGACGCGGTTGGGAAAGCTCGCGTGATGCTCGATGATGGGGCCATCCTGCAGTACCGGGAAGGCCTCGGTGTCGTCCACCACCTGCACCGCGTGGGGATTGCCCATCGAGACGGCCGAAATCCATTCGGTGCGGCCGTTGACTTCCAGCCCGTACAGCGTATCGCGGCCTTCGGCCTTGGTCGGCAGGCCGTCGGAGCGGAACGGCACGCGCTCGGGTTCGAGTTCCGGCGCGCCCATGTCGACCGTGACCTGGCCGTCGTCCTGCAGCGTCAGCGTGATCACGCCGTTCATCACCTGCACGCGCACCGAGCGCTTGTCGGTCAGGCCGTGGTCGGTGACGAAGCGCACGAAGCAGCGCGCGCCATTGCCGCAGTGCTCCACCTCGCCGCCGTCGGCGTTGAAGATGCGGTAGCGGAAGTCGACGTCGTCCCGGGTCGGCTTCTCGACCACCAGGATCTGGTCGGCACCCACGCCGAAATGCCGGCTGGCGAGCGCGCGCCACTGCGCCGGGGTCAGGCTCAGGGTCTGGTGGATGCCGTCGAGCACGACGAAGTCGTTGCCGGCGCCGTGCATCTTGGTGAACTGGAGTTTCATAGTGCGATTGTAGTCGGGCCGTCCCGCGCTTGCTGGCGGCGTATCGAGGGTGGCGCGGGCAGCATATCTGCCTGGCGATGCCGCAGCCGCGCCCACGTGGTCAGTAGTTTTCGCGTTCGCCGTCCGGGCGGTGCTTGAAGCGCTTGTGCACCCAGTAGTACTCGGTGATGCGCGGGCGGATGCAGTCTTCGAAGAAGGCATTCATGCGCCGGGTGTCCTCGGTCACGCTGTCGCCGGGATAGTTTTCCCAAGCCGGCAGGATGCGCAGCACATAGCCCTGGTAGTCGGGCAGCATCTCGGTATAGATCGGCACCACCTTGGCACCGGCCAGCCGCGCCAAGCGGGATACGGACGTCAAGGTCAGGGCCTCCACGCCGAAGAAAGGGATGTATTCCGAGTCGCGCTCGCCGAAGTCCATGTCTGCGATCAGTTGCAGGGCCTCGCCCTTGCGCAGGCAGCGGATGATGTCGCGCGCGCTGTCGTTGCGGGCAATCATGTTGGCGCCGAAGCGCCCGCGCGCGTGCTTGAGGAAGCCGTCGAACAAGGCGTTCTTCTGCTTCGTGTACAGCGACGCGCCGGAGCGTCCCACATGCTCGCGCAGGTGGATGGTGAGGCGGATGGCGCCGGCCTCGACGCCGGACAGATGCAGCGTGACGAGGATATGGGGCGTGCCGTCCAGCGCCACCAGGTCGGCCTGGTCGTCGATCTGGACCCAGCGGCGCATCTGCGCCTCGCTGCCGGTCCAGAAGATGCCGCGCTCCGCAAAGCTGCGAAAGACGGTGCGGAAGGTCTGGCGCGAGAGCGTTTCGATCTCGGCCTCGCTCCGGTCGGGGAAGCACAGGCGCAGGTTGGTCTGCACCACGCGGCGGCGGCTGCTGGGAATCAGGTAGAGCAGGCTGCCCAGGCCTTCGCCGAAGCGCGCCACGAGCGGATAGGGGAGCTTGCCCAGCACGGTCAGCAGGCCGATGCCAAGCCAGGTAAAAATACGGCTCATTTTTGGTCGTTGGAGAGGGGTGCCGGTGCCGGTGCCGGCACCTCCAGCGGATTGCGCGAGGCGTCGGCCGCGGGCGCGCGGGGTGGCTGCGCAGGCGGCAACTCGGCGCCGCCCGGATGCTTGTACCGGTTGTAGCCCCACAGGTACTGGGTCGGGGCTTCCTTCACCAGCTTCTCGACCGCCGCGTTGATCACCGCGACGGCTTCTGCCTGGTCGTCGGGCAGCGGGTCCTTGATCAACTGCACATGGCCGACGAAGCCGGCGCCGCGCGGCAGGCGCTCGGCGAAGATCACCGCGATGGGCGCGCCCGTGAGTTGCTGCAGGCGCTGCACCAGCGTCATGGTGTAGGCCGGCTTGCCGAAAAACGGCGCCCAGGCGCCTTCGCCGCCGGTCGGGACCTGGTCGGGCAGGATGCCGATGGCCTCGCCGCGCTTGAGCGCCTTGACCAGCATGCGCACGCCGCGCGGCTGCGCCGGCGCCATGGCCAGGTTGGGGCGCGTGCGCATCTTGACGATCCAGTCGCGCAGCCAGGCCTGGTGCGGCGGCTTGTACAGCGCCGTGACCGGATGCCGCAGGGCAAATGCCTGAGGAAGCACTTCAAAGCAACCAAGATGCGGCACCAGGATGATCAGCCCGCGGCCCTGCGCCATCAGCTTGTCGAGTTCTGGCCAGAGCCGGGTGGCAAAGCCGTACATGCGGGCCTTGGGATTGCGCCGGCTCCAGAAGTAAGGCATCTCCAGGATCATGCGGCCTGTTGCGCGGGCCGCCTCGGCCAGCATCGCGTCGCTGGCATCGGGATAGGCGTGGCGCAGGTTTTCCCGCAGGCGCGTGCCATAACGTCCCGGCAAGCGTGCCGCCAGCAATCCGAGCGCGCCGCCGATGGCGTGCAGCCAGGAGAGTGGCAAACGGGAAATCAGCCAGAACAGGAAGGTCATCGAATTACGATAGCGGCCCGGCGGGCCGGGTAGGTCATTAATGTTTTGCCGGGCGCTGCCGTTAGTGGGGCATTCAAAATGAATCTCGTGTTGTTACGGGGCCCACCGCACGGCTTGCACTGCCTGCAGGCTTCGCGCCAGGCGCGCAAGCGCGTCGCTCATGCGGGTGGCGCGGCCTGGCCGCGACAGCGTCCGGTATTTGGCAGGCGTGCCAGATAACCGGGGCGCTGCAGCGTAGCTTGCAGGCGCGTATAATAGCGCGTATCGCCGAGTTAACTGACAACTTGCGGGGCGATACCGTTCTACCGGAACGGCATGAAAATACCGCTAAAGCGTCGCCGCCCGGGCTTTGAGGTTGGCGCGCAATAGCCAAACCTGGAGAAAAGTTCGTGGCAAACGACTTCTTGTTCACTTCGGAATCCGTCTCCGAAGGCCATCCCGATAAGGTCGCAGACCAAATTTCCGACGCTGTCCTCGATGCCATCCTGGCCCAGGACAAGTACGCGCGCGTTGCCGCTGAAACGCTGTGCAACACCGGCCTGGTTGTCCTCGCCGGGGAAATCACCACGACCGCCAACGTCGATTACATCCAAGTCGCGCGCGACACCATCAAGCGCATCGGCTACGACAACACCGAATATGGCATCGACTACAAGGGTTGTGCAGTGCTGGTCGCTTACGACAAGCAATCACCTGACATCGCCCAGGGCGTGGACCGCGCCTCCGACGACTACCTGAACCAGGGCGCCGGCGACCAGGGCCTGATGTTCGGCTACGCCTGCGATGAAACGCCGGAGCTGATGCCCTTCCCGATCTATTATTCGCACCGCCTGGTCGAGCGCCAGTCGCAGCTGCGCCGCGACGGACGCCTGCCCTGGCTGCGTCCGGACGCCAAGTCGCAGGTGACCGTGCGTTACGTCGACGGCCGTCCGCACAGCGTGGATACCGTGGTGCTGTCGACCCAGCACTCGCCGGATATCACCCAGGCGCAGATCCGCGAAGCCGTGATCGAGGAAATCATCAAGCCGGTGCTGCCGGCCGAGATGCTCAAGGACACCAAGTACCTGGTCAACCCGACCGGCCGCTTTGTCATCGGCGGCCCGCAAGGCGATTGCGGCCTGACCGGCCGCAAGATCATCGTCGACACCTACGGCGGCGCTTCGCCCCACGGTGGCGGTGCTTTCTCGGGCAAGGATCCGTCCAAGGTCGACCGCTCGGCTGCCTATGCTGCCCGCTACGTCGCCAAGAACATCGTCGCCGCCGGCCTGGCGCGCCAGTGCCAGGTGCAGGTCAGCTACGCCATCGGCGTGGCCCGCCCGATCAACGTGACGGTGTACACCGAAGGCACCGGCAAGATCTCCGACGAGGCGATCGCCGCGCTGGTGCAAGAGCACTTCGACCTGCGCCCGAAGGGCATCGTGCAAATGCTCGACCTGCTGCGCCCGATCTACGAGAAGACCGCTGCCTATGGCCACTTTGGCCGCGAAGAGCCGGAGTTCTCGTGGGAAGCGACCGACAAGGTCGCACTGCTGCGCGCCGCTGCCGGCCTGTAAAGCTGCCGCGAACCTGGCATCGGAAGAACACCGCCCAAGGCGGTGTTTTTTTTCGGTGCGCCCGGCAGGGCGCACTCACTTGAGGGTGCAAGTCCCTTACACACCCGGCAAGGGGAAGTGT
>NZ_JBIUHC010000145.1:0-24509 GCF_044627735.1 Cupriavidus sp. CuC1
TTGAGTGCCTCTTCAAAGAACAGCCACTGAGAGCCGGCAAGCTGCAGTTCGCGACGGATTGCCTCTGTGTTTTGCGGTGCCGCGGTGAGAAGTTCCTGCGCGGCTGCGAATTCCCTGGTAGCCGTGTCCAGATCCTGCGCCATCTGGGGGGAGGTAATGCCCCAGGCGCGGAACATGCTGATCTTGGCGATCCTCTGCGAGAGCATCCGCTGGCGGCCGGCAACGTTGATCAGCTTACCCATCATGGTGCCGGAATGTTTCTCAAGCAGGAGGGTTCCCTGTTGCGCAAGCTTCAGCACGTCCTCGCTCATTCTTGCGATTGCTTTCGCGCTATCGAGATTCGGATCGCCACCGGACAGCGACTGCTTATAGGGAATCCATGTCTGCTCGAGCCTGGCGTAGGTGTCCTTGATCTCCGGCGTGGGCGCGGACGCCTTCAGCTCCATGAGCTGCTTGTCAAAGAGCGCCACGGACTGTTCGAGGACCTTCTTCGAACGTTCGACTTCAACACCGAGGCCAGCCTGGCAGTAAGCCTTGGCCATGCGCTGAGACAGCATGCGCTGGCGGCCCGCCTTGTTGATCGCCGCGTTGATCGTTAGCGTTTCGGCCGAAGCGGTCCCGGCCAAGGCCAGCGCCAGGACGCTGCAGGCGATCAAGCAGAAGGAACAGACGTAACGTTTCAAGGGCGTCTCCGCGTTAAACTTTGATTGGACCTTTGGACGCATCGCTCGAGCCGACGGCGTGTCGGATCAGCTGATCCATCTCCTTGATGATGTCCGCAAGCACCAGCGTGATCACCGCGAACTCCCTGCCGTACTCTCCCGCCCGTGCCGCCGAGATGCGCGCATTCATTGCGACGATGTTCGCCTGCATCGAAATACCGCTGAGGCGCTCGACGAGGTCGGTGTGGCGTTTGCGCACAGCGACCTCGCAACGGTGCATCTCCTCCTGGTATGCCTGCGTGACGGTCTGCAGCAGTTCAAGCATTGGCGTGGCTTGCGCCACCAGCACGTCGAGGGATGGCGCTCGCCGGCTGGTGTCGGCCAGTGGTGCGTCTATCGCTGTTCTGACCTGGGCGATGAATTCACGGATACGCGCATCAGCGCGCGGACTACCAAAGTACAGTTGCTGCAAAGCGCCGGAGAATGCGCCGGGCAAGCGCTCATTGCCCGTTACGAGATCCGAATGCGCCGACTCGAACATTGACAGGCACTTGCGTGCGATATCGAGCGCGGCAGTGTCCCCCCGCGAAGCGAGCAATATCTGGAGGACGATCCGTTGCGACAGCATGCGCTGCCTTCCGGAAAGGTTGATCAATCCGCCGATGGTTTCGGCGGACACTTCCGCCTCGGGTGACTGAGTAGAGAAAGCGTTCATGCCATGCCTTGCAGGTAGTGTCGACGCAGACGCGCACCGCGCTGACCGGCAAAGAAAAAGCGCCCCGAAGCGAGATGCCTGCAAACCGGTTGTCCGGTTCGTGATCATTTCGCTTCGGGGCGCCGTTGCCCGGGATGCTCCTTTTCGGAGCGTGTCATCGCGACTTGCCAGATTGTTTCAAGGCCGCCGTTGGCCTATGTGTCGCCTACGCAATATCTATGCCATAGCTCACGGAAGTTGCATCAGTTGAGGGCGCAGGAAAATGGCACGGCGGGACCGACCCGCGCACCGATCCCGTGCCAGATGCCTCATCACGACGCGTGCGCTGGGGCATGGCCAAGCCAGGGTTGCCCATAAACGTAGTCCTTGCCGCAGTGGCGTTGTGGTCCTGCAGTGCCTGCGCGGCGAACAATCTTCTGCGTTATCGGCATGGAGGCGGGTGACAGAAAAGCCGCCTGCGGCCGAACTGCCGTCTTGCTACTATTCGCGCTCGTGACGCGCCTGCGACGCTTGGCAGCGCGTAGCGCACTCGTCCTCACACCGCTCTGCAAAAAAACAAGGAAATATGGCGACACTGCCGCCCAAACACGTCATGGACCTGCTGCTCGACGCGATCTGCGTCGTCGACCGCCAGGGCCGTTTTCTGTCCGTCACGGGGGCTTGCGAGAGCATCTTTGGCTACCAGCCAGAGGAGATGCTCGGCACGCCGATGATTGACTTCGTCCATCCCGATGATCGGGCGAGAACGCTGCAGGCCGTCGAGCGGATCGAGGCTGGCTATCTGCAGCGTCATTTCGAGAATCGTTATGTGCGCAAGGACAGCAGTATCGCGCACATCATGTGGTCGGCACGCTTGTCCGAGTGCAAGAACCAGCGGGTGGCGGTGGCCCGCGATATTTCTGACCGGGCCCTCGCGCTGGCAGAGGAGCGGTTGCTGTCCGGTGGCTCGTCGGTGGAAGCACATTGGCGGCTGTCCGCCAAGCCCCCTACGCTGACCCCGCCGGGGTTTCCGCCCATTCCACTGTCTGCGCAGGATTACACGGTCCTGCATGCCCTCGCCAGCGGCGATGAATGCGTGACGCGCAAGGCCATCGTGCGGGCGCTTGGCGAGGATTACCTCCATTACGACCAGCGCCGACTGGATACCCAGATGCGCCGCCTGCGCCGCAAGGTCGAGCAGGTGGGCGGCCTGCGGTTGCCCGTGTCGACGGTGCGGGGCGAGGGCTACCGGGTCTACCAGAAGATCGTGATCGACGGCTAGTGCCGGGGTCTGACACCAAGGCCACATGGTGCGGGCCGCCAGTTTGCTCAGATTTGCTCAGACAGCGAGGGGGCCGCCGCTTTTATTCTTTTGGCTTTGAACATTAGCCAGACTGGCGATCGTCAGCTTGCCTCGAGCGCGATCCATGAGGATTTGAATCGGATGCAGCAACCTCAACTCTCCGCACTTAGTCGTGCGGAGTTGGACCTTGCATTTACGTCGTTTGCGGGGATGGATGGCGGCAACCCGGCCGCCGCCATCTGGGTGTGCGACGTGGCCCCGCTGGCTAGCTGCGTACCGCTATCGGTAGCGTTGCAGGGGCAGCCGATACCCGGGGCATGGGATAGGGAGTTCCGTTCGCGCCATGAACACCTATTGCCGCGCTGGCAGTCGCATTACCGCATCGCACGGATGTTGGCTGCAGCGCGGTCAGCCGCCTTGCCCCCGGGGCGCATTCCGATCAATGCACAGGAGTACTTTGACCGATATCTCTACGCGCCGAATGGATGGGAATTCAAGCTGAATCTCTTCCCATTGCCTGAAAGAACAGATCACACTTTGCCCTGGAGCAAGGTATTCCGCGAGCTGCAGGTGTTGGGTGTCAAGTCGGAGTATTTACGCCTGTGTCGCCTCGGCGGGCGCTTCCGCTTCATAGCGTCGCTGCGCCGCCAGCACCGGCCCCGCGTGGTACTGTGCCTCGGTGAACGCCACGCGCGCGACTATCTGCATGCGTTCGGCTTCGAGGACGTGGAGGGAACCGATGTGCTCCTGCAGCCGGCCGATTTGGTGCGGCGCTTGCAGGTCTTCGAGCATGATCAGACCGCGCTGGTACTGAGTCCCCGCCTTGGCGGCGCGCAAGGGCTGAGTTCCGACGTGCTGCTCGACGCGCTAGGCACCTTCTTGGCGAAGTGGCTTCTCCCGACGGATTTTCCGCCCTGCTTGGGCGTAGCCGAGGAGCCTTCCGTCGCGCGGCCCGCTGGTAAGGCCTTGCCGGCAACTGAGGCGCTCGCATTGAACGAAGCATGGGGGGGCCGCCCGAAATGGCTTGGCATCCTGCATCATGCACCAGTAGAAGAACCGGCCCTTCACTGTAGGGAGCCAGATGAGGTCCCAGCACAAACCTGGTTCGGACCACCGGCCCCGTGCGTCGTCAGCAGCCGTGGCTGCGGGCTCTGGCTGCGGCAATGCCAGTGGCCTTGGACCGTGACTCTAACCAGGCATGAGCCAGAGTCACCATGGAGCGGGTGAAGGGAATCGAACCCTCGTCATAAGCTTGGAAGGCTTCTGCTCTACCATTGAGCTACACCCGCGCGCGATGCGCGGCATGATAGCAGCGACGCCAACGCATTGTGTAGCGATTTCATTTTTTGATCATGCACAGCTGCGTGCTATCAAAATCTCCCCTGCGCAGGTGGCTCGGCTACTTCGACGTCGATACGATGCCCATTCTCCAGCTGTTGTCAGCCGCCTGCTCGACCTTCCGGCGTAGCATGCGCTCCTGGTCGATCTCACGCAGCGAGCGGCGCTCGGTGGCCTCGGCGAGCTCCTGCGACACCGCGACCTGCTAGCGGGTCTGCTCCAGCTCCGTCGAGAACTGGGTACGCGCCTCACCCAGTTGCCGCTCAAGCGCCTCGGCATGGCGCGTTCCCTCCTCCTTATGTGCCTGCGTGGACGAGCGAGCATGGCGTCCGGCGCCCCGCCGCGCGCGCTAGCTGCACGGCCTCAGGCCGCCTGCACGCCGGCGGTGCCCTCCTCGACCGCACCACCGTGGCCTGCGCCTGGTGGCGCTGGACTTTCGCCTCGCCGCGCCTCTTGGCCATCTGTATGGCCTCCTCGGAATCGCAGTTATCTTAATGCAGGAAAAAAATGCCGTACGGGCGTTATGTTAAATCGTCGCCGACTTTGGAGCCGCCTACAACAAGCGATCAGAACAATCCAAGCAAGCCCGAAACCGACACCGGGCTGACCGACAGCACGCCAGCAAATCAAGCACCTCCCTCCTTGAAACGCCTGCATCTAGCAGGCGTTTTTTTTCACCCGCGATCTTCCGGTAGTATCGGCGACGTAACGCATCGAAGCGGCCACGGCCATAGGTGCGAATGAACCAATACAGGTTACGAATCTCCCGAGCGACCCGCTGTTTTTCTTCTTCTGACATGCCGACAAAAATTGTTGTAGTTGTAGCTCTGCTGACCCTAGCGAGCTTTGCCCATGGCGCCACCAAATGCCGTAGTGGTAACAAAATACTCTACCTCACCGATGTCTGTCCTGCTGGCTACACCGATATCACATCGACTGGCGGCACTGGTGTGTCCACAATCGGCAAGAGCGCGAACGTACAGCGACAGGAACAAGAGTTTCTCGCCAGCAAGACAGCGGACGAGCGGGCCAACCGCGCACAACTCGCCCAAGAGCAACAACAGCTTGTCACCGCCGAGAACAACCAGCGTACCCAATGCAACGCCATAGACGCCGAGATCCGCGCAAACGAGATCGCTATGCGCCAAATCAATGCGTGGCAGATGATGGACCAGCTAAAGCGAAACCACCAATTGCTGCGTGACCAACAGTTCCAAATCGGGTGTCATCGATAAGAAAACCAAAAAAGTCAACAGCAGCGGGCCGGCGCGCTGCGCGTAAAGGGCTGTGCTGCGCTCTACAGGCTTCGCCTTACGAGCTTGTCCCCTGCGGGGATTGCTTCGCTTACGCTACGCAACATTCGCCCGCGCGCCGGCCCGACTCCACGAGAAATGCCCGGAGCAAACACGCATGCCCGGCAAACCGATCTGATCGCAAGAATGCCCTGGCTCTCAGAGCAACGCCACGAGAGCACTAGTGCGGTGGGAAGAAAAGCGGCAAGGCAGTGAGGGGGGGTAAGCTCAGGCGCGGCAGCTTCGCAGGATACGGTATCGCACAGCCCGCTACTCGGCCTGGGGAGTGCCCTTCGGGCCGGACAAGCCCGCTGCACAGATCAAGGCCGGTCGCGCTCCCAACCCTGGCCCAGCCCCCAGACACTCCTAACGCTAGACGCCCTTTTTCGTTACGTCTTTTCGTTACGCTCCTGCGCCTCACGCTTCTTCGCGTTACGAAGCATCCTTGACGTGGAATCGCCGGTAATAGCGTCCTGCAGCGCTAGGCGCATCTCGTCGGACGTCGCAGCGCTGCAATTGAAGCGCCTCCACCCATCCAGGTCGAACAGCTCACTGCGCTTACGCCAGTCCCGAGCAGAACGAACACACTTCACCACCTGGACCATAAAATCGAAGTCCACCGGATTTCCGTTACGCGTTACGGATTTTCCAGCGCCCTTCTTGAGCGCGCCCAATTCCATCTGCAAGCCAGCCACAGTCACCTTGAGCGCGCCATTGGCCGAAAACGCCTTGTTGCGCTCTTCCTCGGCCAGCTCGATACGCTTGTGTGCCGCAGCCAATTCCACGCGGCTTCTCACGAGCTCGTCGTGAACTTCGACCAGGTGATCGTTCTCCCGGTCGCGTGCATTCACGTAGCCGGTCATCTCGTCGATGGTCTCGTGCGCTTCGGCCAGCTCGGCCTTGGTCGCGTCGAGCTCGGCCCGCAGCTCAGCCATCGCATCCTCCAGGCCACCCACGTCCTGGTGCAACTGCTCTCCACGGAACACGCCGCCATTTTCCGTTACCGTAACGGAAGACTTGCGCCTAGCGCGATAGGCTGCCTGGCGCTCCGCGTTGCTCAAGGCATTGGCCTTGGGCGGACGACCCCGGCCCCGCTTCGCCTCACCCACCGGCAGCTCCGCAATACGATTATCCGTTACGTCACGCATATCATCTCCCTGACTGAGATTCTATTTTACGTTACGCGTAACGGATATTCAATATCCGTTACACTTTATCCGTAACGAAAAATCAGCGCCGATATCCAAAGCGCGGCTTTTCAGGCTGATCGAACGCTTCGAGATCCATGGCGGACGGTGGCCGCCGATTGTCCAGGACAACGAACTGCGGCATCGGCGCAGGCTTTGCCACCTCTGGAGCCGGAGCCGGCGCAGCAACCGGCACCGGCTGCGCGACCTGTTGGGAACGCTCCCCATCCGGATCAAACGCCATGAAGAACCCGGTCTGCACAATCTGCGCGCATTGATCCTTCTGGACCGGCAACCGCGTGCCCTGCTGCGTATAGCAATTGCAACCGCCCTTGAAGGTGACACAGGCAGCAGGCACAGGCACCCTCTTCGGCTTAGTCAAATCGTCATAAGCCGGCGCGGTGTAGTCCAGCCCCGGAATCCGCGGCGTGTACGACTGTACGTACTCCGCTGTCGTCAGAGGCCGAGAACGACGATCCCCTTCCGTGCCATACGCAATCTGACCAGACGCACCAGCTCGCCCCCCCGCCTTCATCATCGCCGCCTCCTCGGACTCGCCATGCATCGGCTTGTAGACCTTGCGATAGCCGACGTACCCCAACAGCGCGAGCGCCGCAATACTCAGCGGCACAATCGCCAGCACCTTAGGCGGGATCTTGCGCTTGACGGTATGCACCTCCGCCGACTTGTACAACGTATAGATCGCCTTGTTAAACTTATAGGTGCTGCGCTGGCTGTCCTTGCGTCCGGCAGGCTTATCGCAATTCTCCCGTACCGCGTTCCACTCATGCTTGCTCGACGCCTGCGCGCCGAACTTGCGCACCAGATGGATATGGTGGCCGCACAACCGCCGCACATTGGTATCCAGCAGCATGGGATGCTGCGTCAGCAGATACAAGCGGATGCCCCGATGCCGCAAGGTCTCCAGCTCCGAGACCCAGCGAGGCACCTGGGCACCATTGGCCCGTACCCGAAACAACTTCTGCGCTTCGTCCAAAAACACAATCGACCCGTCCGGCACATCCGGCCAATCCTCCGGCTTTTCCAGCGGCAGCCACGGGAGCACGAGCTCGTTAATGCCGTGGTAGTACACCTGCGCGTTATCCGCCTCGGACACCCGCTTGACCATGTCGATCCCCATCAGGGTCTTACCGTTGCCCTGCAGGCCGGTGATGAGCGTAACAACCGAGGTACTCATGACTTGATCACCATCTTCGTGATGGTGTCAGACGACAGTCCTTCCAGCACCAAGCGCACCGAGATCGCCGAAAACAGGATGCTGATGCAGGTATCGAGCTTAACCAAGCTCATCACCTGAACGAACTCAGGCGGCAGCGCATACAGGTTCGACAGGATCAGATCCTTAATCGAACCAACCCAGGCCGTCAGCCCGGTGTAGCTGACATAGCCAATCCCAAGCGCGACCAGGACCCGACCGACAAGCGAGCTAACGATCCACGCCAGCCCACCAAGCAACGCAATCAGAGCGACAGGCATTATTTCTTAAACCCCCCTAGAACGATGCGCAACGCGCCAATCAGACTCATCACCACGAACAAGCGACCGATCCACACCAGATACTGGTTCAGCCGCGAAAACGGAAACGTGATCGCCTGCCCCGACACCGTGAAAACCTTGTCAGACAGCCCACCCGAAGCACCAAGAAACGCCGTTTGATCCAGCGAATTCGAAATCGGCGTAGAGGTGCGGTTCGCATGATCGGCAGGATTCGCCACCGGATCTTGCCCCGCCAAGATCTTCGTCCCCAACGCGGAAGCATCATTCGGCTTCTGGTTATCGCACCGCGTGCCGTATTCCTGCTTGACCATCATGCACTGCACCGCATCGCCATTGCAGACCGGTGGCGCCGTACAGTCATCGCCCCCCGAGGCTTGGCTTTGATCCGTGCCCTTGCACACCTTGTCATTCGGATTGCTAGCACAGAAGCCGTCCTGCGGTTGCGTGGTCGACGTCTTCGAGCCGTCCGGATTCGTCTTCGTCTGAGTCACCGTCGGCACACCGTTGACATTCGTCACATTCGTGACCGTATTCGTCGTCTGAGGCGCAGCCTGGACCCCGCTTGCATCCGTAGCCTGCGAAGTCGAGGAATCGTTTTTCGTCACCGTGGTATTGGGCACCGTCCCCGCCTTGGCACAGATCCCCACACCATTGACCGTACCGTACGTCATGCCCCGCTTCTGACAACTGACCAACGAAGGCGGATCCGTCGGCTTCGTCGTCGTGTCGAGCGTGTCGTAATTCGCCGGGCTACACGTTGCCCCGGTCCCCATGCCCACATCCGAGGCATAGCTCGTGCCCGACTGCACCCCAACCGCCCCACCGCTATACGCGCAGCCCTGAATGCAGATCGTGCTCGGAAGGGACGCCGACGTTCCCTGCACCGAAGCCCCAAGATACCTAGCCTTGACCGCCGCATCGGTACACACCGGAGGCGGTGGCACATAGGTACACGTCGAACCGCTCAGCGTATCGCCCGGAGCACACGTGCCGTTCTGAATCAGGTTGATATAAGACGGCTGGTGATACGTACCGTCCCAATAGTGACAGTTCCATTGCGTCGAATTTTGGCGCAAATCAGTACCGTCATACGAATAGGTCGACGAAATCTGCTTCACGATCGTCGAACAAACCAAGCTCGGATCATACGATCCAAAACTCGCATAATTGCTCTTCCAATACCCCTGAGACACCGGATACGTGGTCGCCCTGGCCTCAGAAACCCAACTCAGGCCAAACGCAATGACTAACGCCAGTAGTGCAGGACCCAGGCGGCGCCCTATCCAACGCCGCACACCCCACAAGTGCACAAAGCACGATGACATAGAAAAGCCCCCTCATTTGTGGGTGAACATGATCCAGGCAGCGCCTACGATTGCCAACACGACGAACAGACCCATACCGCCCCCGAAAAAAAATGGGGAGCCGAAGCTCCCCGCGCCTAGAAGTAGCGCCGATACCAAATGACCGATTTGATAACCAGCGCCAGCATCAAGACCAAACCGCCGACCGTTCCCACATCGGCAGCCGCAACCGCCAAAGCGGCCTCGATGACGCTCAGAGCGCCGAGCGCAGCCACTTGACGGCCTTGACAGCCAGGACAATCAAAATCACCCCAGCGCCCACCGTGGCCGCATCCGTGGCCGCCGTCGACAGCGCGGTCGACACCGACGGATCGATGGAGGCATGAGCCACACCACCAACCGCCAGCAGAGGCACCGCATAACCCAGCTTACGAATCAGCTTCATAACAAACTCCCGAAAATACCGGATAGCCCCGGCAGGCTCTCAGCTAGACGCTGAATCCACATCACCCGCTGCCAGCGCAACGAGCACAACCCGAATCCCGTACGCCACCGCCCAGCACAGCAGAATCGCCGTGCCTACCGTCTGCCCATCCACCGCCGACAACGACAGCGGGTTATTCAAAAATTCCGCCGATGCTTGCACCACATAGGCACAGGTGCTCAAGTCAGACGGCTGCGGGCTGACCGCAACCAAGGCACCGGAACCGTTGACCTGAACACACATCGCCACAATCAACCCCTACCCGTATCGACCACGGCCACCACATCGAAGGCTTCATCGCAGTGATCGCTCGCAGTCTCAAATGCATCCTCGCGCGATTCAAACGTGCCCGCTTCTTTCAGGCGGTGCGTGAACCCCACGTCCCCGGAATACGGGCACAAGAACATGCCAGACTCCACCTCCTGAACCACGAACACAACCGCGCCCATGGTTAAGCCGCCTTGATCGGCGCGAGGCTGTGAACGATGGTCTTCGAGACCTTGCCGTTACTGACAATCTCCATATCGGCCTTCGCCATGAACGGGAACGGCAGCTTCTCGTACTTGGAGAATTCGTCAGACGTACCAACGTTATATTCCCCAGCGGCCATCCCCTTTGCCGTGCCTTTCGATGCATCGAGCGGCGTAACGATGTACGCCTTCGTGCTGTCGTACGTCTGGCCGTTGTCCATCGCACCCTTGCTCGATTTCATCCCGAGAACCTGAACTTCCGTGGTGAAACGCATTTGACTTCCCCTAAGCGCGGCTATACGACCATGCCCAGCGCGCCGCTATAGTCGCTGGAGTCGAGCTTGAATTCATTGAAAGACTTGCGACGCTCCTGGCGATGCACGGGCGTATCCGCATAGAAGTAATCAGGCACCTTGAGCCGCTTGGGCCAGTCACCGAGCTTGTTGCGCACCATCTGCACAAACTCTTCGGGACCGTAGAAGTCCGCCAATACACCCACGTACTTCCCGACCTGGGTCGAAACCATCTTGATGGACGCCTCGAGCGCAATCTCTGTCGCCTTACGCTTAACGTCCCCACGCTGTGGCGTCACCGTCAGCGACAGATAGGCGAACGCCTTCTTGTACGCGCCCATGAAATAGCCGCTCGGATCGAGCAGCACATCGAACGGAATCAGGCGGGACTTGTTCGACATCTCGACTTCGCCGCGCACCCACGGCGACGTGCTATCGCCCTGCTCCATCCCCTTCTCATAGCCCCGGAACATGCAGCCCGCCTTGCGCGTCCCCACATACACTGTCCGACCCTTGCCGCTTGGGTTCTTCCAGTCGCCAGCGTGCTGGCACGTCGGAATCGTGTACGCATTGGTGAAATAGCCATCGGTGTGCATCTGGTCAAGCTGGTCCACCGTGACCTCACCGTCAAACCAGTCATGCGCCAAATCGACACGCGTGATCACCGGACGCTTGGCCCGCCCCGTCAGGAACGCATGCAAGCGCCCTTCCCAGCCCGGCTTAGCGGCGATGGTCCCCTGCCCCGACAAGGAAATCAGGACGGTGCTGTTCTGCTTGGCGCCACCGAAGCCGACATGCCCCCAATTATCGCCAAGCTCCCACGTTTCGCCGTAGAAGTCCCTGCGCTGGCCAAGATTACGTGTCAGCCCAAAGCCGAACACGCCTTCAAGCACTGCGCTGGTCGCACGCACATACGCGTCATCATCAACGCCCTCAGCCAGACCGAGAAACGACTCCTCACCGATCACCACGCGCAGGCCATCGATGACCGCGATTTGCCCATTGACCGGGACGCGCACCGACACCACCTTCAACTCGCCCTTATCGGACATCACGAGGCTGACGTCGCTGTGGTCCGCAATCGCGAGCGCTTCTAGTTCCCCCCTATTAGTAAGGGGGGAACTTCCGGTCCCCACTGCCGACATGGTGGGGTGTCCCTCGCGCTCCGCGCCGCGCGTGCCGTCCGCGCAAGCTTCGCCGACACGCGCGGCGCTACGCGCTACGGCTGCAACCTCGGTAACGGTGGCCTTGAGCTTGCCCATTACACAGCCTCCCGATAGGCAACCGGATACCGACGACCACCGCAGCCGCAAACCTCGCCATCCTCAAGATTGGCGTCCCAGCCGCAGACCGAGCAACGCAACACGAAGGCCATCACCACTCCCCCATCAATCCGCCCAGGGCGTGAAGGCAAGCAGCAGCACCAGCCGGGTTATCGCCATGCTCAAGCGCAGAGCACAGGACCGAATAGAAGATGTTTGCGCCAATCACTCGCATCACGCGCCCCTCGGAGTGTCTACGAGCGCCGTGGCGATCTGTTTGGCCACCCACAGCCCCACCCACGCGCCGAGCGCAGCAGCGGCACCTACCCCCGCTGCAACAGCTAGAAACAACCCCGGTTGCACCATCGTTTACCCCTTGCCGTTTACCGACTATCATTCGGACAGGTTACGTACGTAACGTGTCACAGACGTAACATATGTTACGGCAGTAACATGCGTCAAGTACTACTTTCGAGGGGTGTGCATGCGAAGCGCAAAATATCTGGATGCCGTGATCGAACGCCACGGCTTGAAGAACGACAAAGCACTAGCCGAATATCTCGGACTGGTTCACAGCGCCGTGAGCCATTACCGCACTGGCAGACGTGTCATGGACAACGAAACGTGCCTACGCATCGCCCAGGCACTAGAAATGGAAAACCCGCTGCTAGTGATCATGGCCGCCGATATGGACCGCGCAGAACGCGCAGGTCAGCATTCGTTATGGGAAGTTTTTTCGAGGAGGATGACTAACGCTGCGGCCCCGGCCACCCTCGCCGCACTGGTCGCAGTTGTCACAAATTTTATGACACCGACTCCCGCCCAAGCCGCTCCGACTCTGGATCGAGAGGGTGGACGAGTTATCGTTATGTTAAATGATGGCGGCTTGGAATAGCGCCAGAACAAGGCATCGAGGTTTGCCGGCGCCAAGGGTTCGAGGCGGTTACCAATCCGCTCCTTCGCGCGCAGGTACTCAACCAATCCAATCGGACAGAATCCTTCCCGCGTCGCCGCCCTTCAGCCAGCACAGCATCCAACAGAGACTGATACTGCTTGGGCGGGAAGAAATGAGAAATCAGAGGAATCACACGACTCGTGTACTCTTATGTGTGGAATTCTATTCAGTTTGCCCGCAAACTGTATCGGTTTATACGACATGCAAAATCCGATGCCTACATCTGTCCCCGAACCGCAAGCCGTTTCCAGCACAGTCACCCGCAGCGCGATATTCATCGTTGCGACGCTCACCGACGGTGACTGCCACGCCGACACCGTCCGCGCGTGGTGTGGCGACGTCGCCGCAGTCGTGCGCGGGGTCGGTCAGCGCGTGCCGGCCGGCAATCTGTCCTGTGTCTGCGGCTTCGGCTCCGGCGCATGGGACAGGCTGTTCGGCGAGCCCCGTCCTGCGGCGCTGCATCCGTTTCGGGAGTTCGGCACCGGCAAGCGCGTCGCCATCGCGACGCCGGGTGACCTCCTGTTGCACATCCGTGCCGATTCGATGGACCTCTGCTTCGAGCTTGCCACCCGGCTGCTCGGCAAACTCGGCGATGCGATCCGGGTCGTCGACGAGGTGCACGGCTTTCGCAACTTCGACATGCGCGCGATGATCGGCTTTGTCGATGGCACTGAGAATCCGGCCGGACGCGAGGCGGTCGATTTCACGGTGATCGGCGACGAAGATACCGAGTTCGCCGGCGGCAGCTACGTCATCGTGCAGAAGTATCTGCACGACATGGCCGGGTGGGACGCCCTTCCCGTCGAAACGCAGGAACGCATCATCGGGCGCAAGAAACTGTCCGACATCGAACTGGACGAAAAGGTTAAACCCTCGTCATCGCACAGTTCTCTGACGACGCTCGTCGAGAATGGGCAAGAAGTGAAGATTCTGCGTGACAACATGCCGTTCGGGCGCCCAGGCGCGGGAGAGTTCGGCACCTACTTCATCGGCTACGCCCGTTCGCCCGCACCCATCGAACAGATGCTGGAGAACATGTTCGTCGGACGGCCGCCTGGCAACTACGACCGGCTGCTCGATTACAGCAGCGCAGTCACTGGCAGCCTGTTCTTCGTCCCGTCGGCTGACCTGCTCGCAGGGCTCGCGGACCGCGAAGCACCTGCTGCCAGTGTTGGTCAATCTGCTCCCTCTGCGTCGGCCGCGTCGCAACAACAAGGCTCATTGAATATTGGATCGCTCAAAGGAAGCCATCAGTATGAATAACCTGCACCGCGAACTCGCCCCGATCACCAGTGCCGCATGGTCACAAATTGAACAGGAAGTGGCGCGTACCTTCAAGCGTTCGGTGGCTGGACGGCGCGTGACAGACCTTATCGGCCCCGGAGGCGCCGAACTGGCCGGCGTGGGCACCGGACACCTGCGTGACATCGAGGCGCCGCTGCAGGGCGTCGGCGCGAAGTTGCGCGAGGTCAAGGCCCTGGTTCAGCTGACCGTGCCGTTTGAACTCCAGCGCGAAACGATCGACAGCGTCGAGCGCGGCGCGCTCGACTCCGACTGGCAGCCAGCAAAGGAAGCGGCGAGGCAGCTCGCGTTCGCGGAGGATCGCGCAATCTTCGACGGCTACCAGGCGGCGGCCATCGTCGGGATCCGCGAAGGCTCGTCGAATCCAAAGTTCACGCTGCCAGCCGACGTCAACGAATATCCGAACGTGATCAGCGGTGCGATCGAGGCGTTGCGGCTCGCGGGCGTCGACGGCCCCTACTCCGTGCTCCTCGGCGCCGACGCATACACCGCGCTCGCTGGGGCGCGCGATCAAGGTTATCCGGTCATTGACCACATCAAGCAGATCGTCAGTGGCGAGATCATCTGGGCGCCGGCGATTAGCGGCGGCAGCGTACTGTCGACCCGCGGTGGCGACTACGCATTGCACCTTGGCGAGGATCTGTCGATCGGCTATATCAGCCACACGGATCAGGTCGTACGGCTGTATCTGCGCGAAACGCTCGCGTTCCTGATGCTGACGAGCGAGGCATCGGTCTCGATCGCGCTGTCACAGTAGGCGCCGGGAAAGGCGACGGCGGATTCCCACGAGCCGATCCTGCCGGCCATCGCATCGCGCTAACGAGCCATCAAGTCTTTTTGGAGCCGTATCGTGCCGCCAGCCCATCCACGGCTCGGCTGAATTCCCGAATCGTTTCGTCAATGATCTGACGCACCGGCATGATCGAATCAATGCGCCCGCAAACCTGCCCGGTCAGCGGCACGGCCGCTTCCATGTCGCCGCCGAAGTAAAGCTGCTGCACGCCGGCGAATTCGCTCTTGATGCTTTCCGGCACCTGCTCTTCGATCCGGGATGTGCGTGCCGTGCGCAAGGCCCGGAGTGCCGGGCCATTGCCGCCGCGATTGAGAAATACGGTATCTGTTTCGCGCGCATCGACAATGGCGTTCTTCCAGTTGTCATGCACGGGCGATTCTACCGACGACAACATGCGCGTGCCCATCTGGATGCCCTCGGCACCCATGGCGAACGCCGCCGCCATGGTGGCGCCATCGCAGAAGCCGCCGGCGGCGATGACCGGGACTTCGACCTTCGAGCAAACCAGCGGCAGCAACACCATGGACGCGACGTCGCGCTGGTTCTTGAAGCCGCCGCCCTCGCTGCCCTCCACGATCAGGCCATCCACACCGGCGGCGACAGCCTTCAGTGCGCCGGCCAGCGTCGGCACCACATGGAAAACCGTCAGGCCGGCCGCCTTTAGTTCGGCGCAATAACGCGTGGGGTCGCCGGCGGATGTGGTCACGAACCGGATTCCCTCGTCGACGACGAATTGCACAATGGCTGGGTCACGCACGTAGGTCAGTGCGATGTTGACCCCGAATGGCTTGTCGGTCAGCTCGCGCATCTTGCGGATTTCACCGCGAATCGCGTCCAGTTCTCCGGATGAGGTCTCGATGATGCCCATGCCGCCGGCATTCGAGACTGCGGCAGCAAGCTGCGCCCTGGCGATCCATCCCATTGGCGCCTGGATGATCGGATGCTGGACGCCAAGCATCGCTGTCACGCGATTGTTTATGGTCATGCCTTTCTGTCTCCGCTCGGTAACTGGTGGAATTGGTGGAATCGATGGAACTGCTGATCACTGGTCAGGCCATTCTATTTCGCAACGCCGAAACATTGCAACTGGTTGCATACCAAAGTTCTTTCAGATCGCAAGCCGAAATTGTTCAGATCGGGCGCCGATGATCCGTGGCAACCTGCGCAGATCACCGATTGCCCAGCTTGAGGAGTGCCCCATGGAAAGAGCCCACCGCCGGCGCCTGCCGCAATGCGGTTGGCAAGCTGGACGAGTCCTGGGACGAAGCCGTTGCGAAGGGGTGGACCGTCGTGAGCATGAAGCAGGATTGGAAGCAGGTGTATCCGCCTGCGCCAAGGTGAATTGCCGCGCGCTGGTTACCCAGCGCCGGGCTTGGCACAACCATATGCGATTGCATTAAAGGCAACTAATGCACGACCGCCTCGCAAATGACGTAAAGGCCCTCCAAGCGTAGGCCTTGAAGTACGTTGCCCCTATCGCCGGCGTGCCTGCCCAGATATCGCAGGTGTGCACCGGCGTCGAAAAAGCAGGCCCGGCTTGACACACCGGACCTGCAGCGGCAACCGCTTCAGTGGCTGGCTTGCGCCTGAGCGGCCTCGATGGACTCCATCACCACGCGGCGCGCGTCGAACTCCTCCGCAATCTTCTGGTCCTGCGCGAACTGCGCCTCGACGTCGACATTGGCAAACTCGATGGCGCCCATGTCGGCAAACGCGGCCTGCACCCGTGGGCTCCACAGCCCGATATCCTTGACGGTCGGCACGATGCGGCTGAACAGCCTCTGGCGGAACTGCCGCATGGTCTCGGACTCCCGCACGGCCTTGGCGCACTCTTCTTCCGGCAGCCCAAGGCGGCTCCATACTTCCTTCTGGTCGAAGCGATCGCGCATCAGGTAGCAGGCTTCGATCACGAAGTCCTCGCGCTCCTTGCGCTCGGCCTCCGTCAATTGCGGATAGTAGCCGCGCAGCGCGGTGCGGCCAAATGCGACGTGGCGCGCTTCGTCCTGCATCACGTAGGCGTTGATCGATGCGGCCAGCGGATTCTTGGAGAAGTCGCGGATGCGCTGGAACGCGGCCAGCGCCAGCCCTTCCACCAGCACCTGCATGCCGAGGTAGCAGAAGTCCCAGCGTGAGTCGGTCAAGATGGTTTCAAGCAGCGATTTCAACCCGGAAGTGATGGGATAGATGATCCCGACCTTCTCGTGCAGCAGGCGCGAATAGGCTTCCACGTGGCGCGCCTCGTCCATGGTCTGCGTGGCGGCATAGAACTTGGCGTCCATTTCCGGCACCATCTGCACGATGCGCGCGGACACCATCAGCGCGCCCTGCTCGCCATGCAGGAACTGCGACAGCGAATGCGCCTGCTGGTGGCGGCGCACGTCGATGCGGTCGTGCTTGCCCATCTTTTCCCATAGCGGCGTGCCGTAGATCGGGATCATCCGGTCATCGAGTTCCTGCGGGTTCTCGGGATCGAGTTCCTGCGACCAGTCGATCCGGTCGGTGGCGTTCCACTGCTGCTTCTTGCTGGTCTCGTAGAGTTGCAGCAGCTTGGAATTCTCGTTGTCGTATTCCCAGTTGAACTCGGTGGACACCTGGCTGCCGATCGACCAGCCTGTCTGGACCACCGGCAGCGTGTAACGATGAAGGGATGACATGCAATCTCCTTTGGCGCTCATGGGTTTTGACCGTTCTCCACGCCTGTTTTGCTAGTACTAGCCGGTGGTGGGATCGGTCTTGAATTTGCTTTTGCTTCCGGCTATAAACAGAATCATAATTCTCTTTCTTGTTATTTCAAGGGTCCGGCACAGGGTCCGCAGAAGCCTGGAGACATTGATGCAGTTCCACAATTTGACTGTCGCGCAGATCACTCGGGAGACCGAAGACGCCCGTTCCTACGCGCTCCTGGTCCCCGATGCACTGCAGCAATCCTTCGTTTATCGCGCCGGCCAGCACCTCACCTTCCGGGTAAACGTGGACGGGAACATCCTGCTGCGCAGCTATTCGCTTTCCAGTTCGCCCGAGGCCGGCGGCCTTCCGGTCGTCACCGTCAAGCGCATCCCGGGTGGCCGCGTTTCGGGCTGGTTCCATGCGCAGGTCGGCGCCGGCACGCAACTGGAGGTGAGCGCGCCGACTGGCCGGTTCGTGTGCGAGACCATGGATGCGCCGCTCTTCTTCTGCGCGGCGGGCAGCGGCATTACGCCGGTACTGTCGATGATCCGTTCCGCGCTGGCATCCACCAGCCGCGCGATGACGCTTTACTACGCCAATCGCGATGGCGACAGCACCATCTTCGCGGCGCAGATCGCCAGGCTGGCGCGCGGCAACCCCGAACGGCTGACCGTGCATCTGCACTACGACGACGCCGACGGTTTTCCCGAGCGTGGCAAGATCGCCGCCCTGCTCTCGGCCGTGCCGCACTGCCAGCTCTATCTGTGCGGCCCCGGGCCATTCATGCGGACCGTGCTGGAGGCCGCTGAAGTGGCCGGCATGGCGCCGGGGCGAGTGCATCTGGAACGGTTTGACGCTGCCGCGCAGGAGCCCGATGTGGCAAGCGCGGCGCCGTTGCCTGCCCAGGCTTGCGATGCCACGGTAACTCTCGGCGGCGCCCTGCATGTGGTGCGGGTTGCCAGCGGCCAGTCCCTGCTGCAAGCCGCGCTGGCCTGCGGCGTGGATGCGCCCTATGCTTGCGAGGAAGGCTATTGCGGCTCGTGCGCGGCCAAGTGCGTGGATGGCGCGGTCGTCCATGCGCGCAACGATGTCTTCAGTGCCGACGAGCTTGCTGCCGGCTGGATCCTGACCTGCCAGGCGCGCCCACGCCAGGAGCGGCCGGTCGCCATCACCTTCGACGTATGACATCCGAAATCACGGCACCCTTTGACGCCGCAGCGCCGACGCTGCGCGCGGGGCTGAAACAGCCCCGCCAGGAGAGAAGCGAAGCCACGCTGAAGGCTCTGCTTGCAGCCGGGAGGGCGCTGATCAACGAAGCCGGCAGCCTGACCGGCTTCTCGCTCGCCGATCTGGTGCGGGCCGCCTCCACGTCCATTGGCGCGTTCTATGCGCGCTTTCCGGACAAGGAGACGTTCTGCGCGCTGGTGCTGGAAGACACGCTGGCGGAGCTGCGCGCCGAGCTGGACTATTCGCTGGCCACGGACCCCACCTGGAACGCAGGGCCGGCCCACGCGATCTGTGCGCGCATCGTTGGCTTTTACATCGGCCTGTTCCGCAAGCACCGTGGCCTGTTCGCCGCGTATATGCGGCATAGCCCCGCGCAGAATCCCTTGTGGCAACCCATTCGCGAGGCCAACCGGCAGATCCTGGATGCCATGGTGCCGCGCCTGGCCAGCCACGTTGTCGCCGGGCGTTTCAGCGGGCCGGATGACGAGACCCGCATAGCGGTCCAGCTTGTCATCAGCGCATTGACCAATATCGTGCTGCATACGCCCAGCGCCCTGGACCTGTACGATCCACGGCTGGAGCAACGGCTCACGGAGATGCTGCACCGCTACCTTGCCTTGCCAGCGGCGGACGTGTGTCTTGCCTACGCCTCTGGCAGCAACAGGTAGCGGCGCATCATCCGGATCAGGTGGGTTTCCAGCTTGCGTTCCTCCAGATGCAGCGGGCCCGGATCGTTGAGCAATAGATTGGCCAACGTGCCCACCAGGAACTGGATGGCCACGCGCACCTCGAAGTCCGCGGTGCCTGCGCGTGGCGAATCGATTTGCCTGGCCAGCAATGGCACAAGCAGATCCTGGATGCGGCGGTTGGCCAGCCGCATGGGATTGTCGCCGCTCCCGGTCGCGGAGTAATGCCGCAGGAATCCTTTGAACAGGCCACGATTCTGGCGAAACTGGCCTACATAGACGCGCACGATGCGCTCGACGATGGCCGTAGCCGGGCCGGCTTGCCAGACCGGATCCCTGGCGACCGATTTTTTCGTGAGCGCTTCGGCCTCGTCCAGCGCGGCTTCAAGCATGACCTGGAGGAACGCCTCCTTGTCCTTGAAGCGGGCATAGAAGGCGCCAATCGACGTCTCGGCCGCCTTCACTACATCGTTCAGGGAAATGTCATCCAGGTCGCCGCGTTGCTCTGCGAGCGCCCGGCCGGCTTTGATCATGTTGCCCAGGTTTTGCTCGCTGCGAGGCTGGCGCGGGGGCCGCATCGCGGGCGAGGTGACGGTGGTTGCAACAGGTCCCTTTGTGGCACGCCGCGCGGGCGCGTCCTGGCGAGCGGACGCGCGGGCTGGCGTCGAGGGTTTTCGGCTGGCAGGCATGAAGTGGCAATGGTCAATGTGCGCAAGCAATGCCCGCATTATGGGGCCTTCGCCCCTCTCCCTTCTGTTGCCATGCCGCCGGAGTCTCGATCGCAAGCCGCTCGCCGAAGCCTACTCCACCTTCTCCCAGCCAGCACCTGGCGCGAATGGTATCCACACACAAAGCACGAAGCTCGGGCAAACTCAAAGATCCGGCTTTTTTAGCACAGCGGTTTCCAGTCGTGGCGCCATCGGTGATCAGGCGAGCCAGGCGTTCACCTCGCCGGCGACCCGCGCGATGCAGGAGATGGCATTTTGCGCCATCGGCGACGGGGTCCGGTTGCGCAGGCTGACAACGCCCATCTCGGAGAACAGCGAAGGCAGTCCCTCGATGCGCAGCGGCAGCAGCGTGCCGGCATCGAGATCGGCTTGCACCGACGTATGCGTGGCGGCGAGAACCGTGTCGGTGGACAGCGCCACGGCCCTGAGGATAGCAATGTCATCGCACTCGAGCGCGAGCACGGCTTGCTCGCCAGCCGGCATGCTGAGCACCCTGGCCAATTCGGTCTTCAGGACATTCGGCAGCTTGGTCGCCGCGACGCCGTACTGCCAGGCATCGGCCACCGTGCATCGGCGCCCGGCAAGCGGGTGCGAGGTGCGTACGTAGAAAAAACCGGATTGCGTCCCCAATGGACGGATTTCCAGTCCCGGATCTTCCGGCAGGTCGCGCACGTCGGCGACGAAAAACTCGAGGTCTTCGGCGCGCAGGCGCTCCAGCAACTGCTTCCAGTTGCCCTCTTCCACGCGCAAGGCCACCTTGGGATAGAGGCTTCGCAGTTCGGACAGCGCTCGCGGCATCAGCGTCGCCGCCGGAAATGGCCCGGCGCCGAAGGCGGTGTCGCCCAGCTGGCTGTCTCGAAAGAGATCGACATCGCGCTGCAGGCAGCGCGCATCGAAGAGCAGCCGGCGGGCCCGCTCGATCACGAACTCGCCGGCCGGAGTCGGCCGCACATCGCCCACGTCACGGTCGAACAGGCGGATGCCGAGGTCCGCCTCGATAGCCTGGATGCTGCGGCTGAACGCAGGCTGGCTGAGGTGGACGCGCTCGGCCGCCCGCGCGAAATGCAGGGCATCGGCCAGCGCCAGAACGTGGCTGAGACGGCGAAGGTCCATCATGCTGCGTTGCTCCGTACGCATTGGAACATTGCATAGTATGCATTGGACGCATTGACCCGGCAAGCCTACAGTCAGGCGGACTTAAGGTCTTTCAGGCCAAAAAGCGAGATCGGAGACAACTCAATGAGTCCGCACCTTCAGAACACCTTGATCGTGATCGCCATGCTTGGCTTTGCCTGCATGGAGTGGGTCACGCGGCGCTACAAGAACAGCGTCAACGCTACCCTCGACGATACCAAGCTGGAGCTGGCGATGTTCGTGAGCCTGCTCGCGATCACCCAGCCCCTGGCCTTGCTGGGGGCCGGCAAGCTGTGCGCCTGGCTGATGCCAGAGCATCAAGGCGCGTGGGCACACCTGCCATGGTGGACAATGGCCGCGATCTTGCTGGTTTGCGACGACATGACGCAATACTGGTGGCACCGCGTGTCGCATTCGCCGTTGTTGTGGCCTTTGCATCGCGCGCACCATACCGCGCAGTACATGAGCATCCGCATCACGTACCGGAACAATTTTTTCTATTACCTGATGATGCCGGGCCTCTGGATCGCAGGCGTCCTGCTTTACTTCGGGTTCGCCAAAGTCTACGGTGCGTACCTGGTCATCAAGCTGACTGTGATCCTTGGCGCGCACAGCGCGTGGCGCTGGGACGAGCCCTTGTACCGCATCCGCGCGCTGCGCCCGCTGATGTGGATCCTGGAGCGCACGATCTCCACGCCCGCCACCCACTGGGCGCACCACGCGATGACGAACGAGGACGGGATCGGCTACTACAAGGGCAATTTCGGCAATCTGCTGTTCTTCTGGGACATCCTGTTTGGCTCGGCGCATATCACGCGCAAGTATCCCGCCAAGGTTGGCTTGCAGGATGACGTGCTGTTCGGGCAGGAGCGCTGGTTCACCCAGATGTTCTACCCGCTGTTCCAGTCGCGCCGCGCGCATTCCGCGCTGCGCTTCGGCGGACGGGCTTATGCGGAAACCGAAACCCATTCCGAAACGGCGCTGCAAGCCAATGAACAGCAGAGGTCCGCATGAACGGCCGCGCGCTGACAGAGGAACTGGCCAGGCAGGACATCCTGAGCACCTGCGTGCAAGCCGTGTTCGCCGCGCAACAGCAAGCCTTCCTGCGCCACACCTTGCCTGATGCGGGGCAGCGGCGTGGGCACTTGCGCGCTCTCAAGCAGCAACTCCTGCGCTACCAGGACGTGCTTGCCGAAGCGATTTCCCAGGATTTTGGCGCTCGCTCGCTGGCTGAGACCAAGATGCTGGAGGTGCTGCCGACCACGCTGGAGATCCGTCATGCCGTCTCGCATGTGCGCCGCTGGATGCGGCCGAGCCGGCGCTGGCCCGAGCTGCTGTTCGCCAGCAACAGCCTGCGCGTCACCTACCAGCCCAAGGGCGTCGTTGGTGTCATCGCGACCTGGAATTTTCCGGTCTATCTGTCCTTGGGCCCGCTGGTTGCCGCGCTGGCCGCCGGCAACCGCGTCATGATCAAGATGCCGGAGACAACGCCAGCCACCAACGCCACGCTCAAGGCCATGCTGGGCGAGATCTTCGCCGAAGACCATGTTGCATTGATCGGCGGCGAGCTGCAAGACCCCGGTGTCTTTAGCGCCCTGCCCTTCAATCATCTCGTTTTCACCGGCTCGCCAGCGGTAGGCCGTATCGTCATGGGCCAGGCGGCGCGCAATCTCACGCCAGTCACGCTCGAGCTTGGCGGCAAGTCGCCCGCCATCGTGTTGCGCGACTATCCCGTGCGCGAGGCCGCCCGGCGCATCGCGCACGGCAAGGGCATCAACTGCGGCCAGGTTTGCGTGGCGCCCGATTACGCGCTAGTGCCGCGCGAACGGGTGGACGAGTTCGTCAAGGCAGTGATCGAGGCTTTCGGCGAGATCTTCAGCGAGCGTACCGGGCACAACCCCGATTACACGGCGCTGGCCACCGATCGCCACGCTGCGCGCATCCAGGCCATGCTGGACGACGCGCGCGCCAAGGGCGCGACGGTGGTGGCCTGCGGCGAGGTCGGCCCCGGCCGCCGGTTGCCATTGCACGTCGTGACGAATTGCACGCCCGACATGTTGGTGATGCGCGAGGAGATCTTTGGCCCCATCCTGCCGGTGCTGCCGTACGACACGCACGAGCAGGCTATCGCCATGGTGCAGCAACGCTCGCGTCCGCTCGCCCTGTACTGCTTCAGCTTTGATACGGCCGAGCGCGAGAACCTGCTCGCGCGCACGCATTCCGGCGGCGTCACCATCAACGACTGGGCCTGGCACGTGGTCAACCACGACGCACCCTTTGGCGGCGTGGGTAACTCAGGCATGGGCACCTATCACGGCGAAGAAGGGTTTCGCGAACTCTCGCATGCGCGCACGGTATTCAAGCGGCATCGCTTCTTTCCCATCGGGCTGTTCTATCCGCCCTATGGCAATCTGGCGCAGCGCCTGACGATGATGCTGTTAGTCGGCCATGGCGATGCGGCGGTGAAGAAACCGTTCTGAAGCAAGCGTCCGGCGCACCCACCTTGAGTTGATCGAAGCGATCCTGACATCGCGCCGGCCAGGATAGGCGCCAACTCATGAGGCGCAGGATCCGACTATCGGGCCGATGACCTGTTCAGGGCTGCAGCGGCGCGTATGAGCGTCTTGAAGGCATCCTCATCGATTTCATCATCCTCATGGAGATCGATAGCGCGCCTGGTGTTGCCTTCAAGGCTGGCGTTGAATAGTCCTGAAGGGTCCTTGAGCGAAGCGCCCTTGGAGAAAGTCAGCTTCACGACGCTCTTGTACGTCTCGCCGGTGCAGATCATTCCATCGTGAGACCAAACCGGAACGCCTCTCCACTTCCACTCCTCGACCACCTCAGGGTCAGCCTGTTTGATGAGAGCGCGGAGATGGGAGAGCATCTTGCCCCTCCAGTCGTCCAATTCCTTGATCCTCGCGTCGATCAGCTCGGACGGGGATTCGTCCTTGGTCGTTGTGCTCTTTTTCATAAAACGCCGTCCGCGACTGTTTGCATGCTGAAAGCATAGCCTGATGGTCATTTATTTGCCAACTCCAGCCCTGGTGCTGTCGATCCTGGAAGGTCAGCGCCCAACTTCAAGAGGGGATGGCCGCACGCTCGCGTTCTGAAATCGCTGCCGCAAAAGCAAAATCCCCCAGTACTTTCGTACTGGGGGGTTTCAAGGGAGAGCCTGGCGATTACCTACTTTCACACGGGTATCCGCACTAT